>NZ_CEXFHW010000009.1:0-44445 GCF_982640115.1 Quisquiliibacterium sp.
ATGCGTACTACGGGCTCTATCTGCTCGCGATGGGCCGCGGCCGTTCGCGCACGCCGCAGCGCCTGCGCGAACTGCTGCTCGAGGCGGGCTTTGCGCGCGCCAGCCTGCTGCCCACCCGGCTGCCGCTGCAGACCCGGGTGATGCTGGCCCGCGGCCGGCGCGGCTGATTCATCAGCCGCAACCCCGAATTCATTCCTTACCACTCCGGCCCGATGAAGTCATTTTTTCTTGACACCCCTTGCTGTACGGCTAAGATGACACTCAGACAAGATCGGCGGCGTGTCACCAGACCGTCTGCCCGGCCTGCCGGCGCCACACCAGCGCACCCGGCCAGCCGCATAAACCAGGGAGGAAACCGGTGAACACCATGGCTGTCGTGCTCGAGCAGCCCGGGCACATCCGCTTCGGCCAGATCGGCATCACGCCGCCGGCCGAGACCGATGTCGTGGTCGACATCGAGTTCAGCGGCATCAGCACCGGCACCGAGAAACTCCTCTGGAGCGGCAGCATGCCGTTCTTCCCCGGCATGGGCTATCCGCTGGTGCCCGGCTATGAATCCGTGGGCCGCGTGCGCCAGGCCGGCGCCGCCTCGGGCCTGCGCGAAGGCCAGACCGTGTTCGTGCCCGGCGCACGCTGCTTCGGCGAGATCCGCGGGCTGTTCGGCGGCGCCGCCTCCCGCGTGGTGGTCCCTGGCGACCGGGTGGTGCCGATCAGCGACCAGCTCGGCGAGCGCAGCGTGCTGCTCGCGCTGGCCGCCACCGCCTACCACGCGGTCGCAGGCAGCGCACCGCACGGCCCGCATCAGCCGCCCGAACTCATCGTCGGTCATGGCGTGCTCGGTCGCCTGCTGGCGCGCCTCACCGTGCTCTCCGGCGCGCCCGCCCCGGTGGTCTGGGAGCGCAACCCGCAGCGCGCCGCCGGCGCGATCGGCTATCCGGTGATCCGTCCCGAGGACGATGACCGGCGCAACTACCGCGTCATCTACGACGTGAGCGGCGACGCCTCGCTGCTCGACTCCCTGGTGGCGCGCACCGCGCCGGGCGGCGAGATCGTGCTCGCCGGCTTCTACACCCAGCCGATCGCCTTTGCCTTCGCTCCGGCCTTCATGCGCGAGACCCATCTGCGCGTGGCCGCCGAGTGGAAGCGCGCCGACCTGCTCGCCGTCAAGTGGCTGATCGAAAGCGGCCAGCTCTCGCTTGACGGACTGCTCACCCACCTGGAGCCCGCCAGCCGGGCGGCTCATGCCTACCCCGTGGCGTTCGATGACCCGGCATGTCTGAAGATGGTTCTCGACTGGAGGCAAAGCGCATGACCCCGACCGGCCCGTCCACCGCCACCGTGCAGTTCATCCAGAAGGAGCGGCTGCGCGCCGAGGCGGCGATCGAACCCGACCCGGTGAGCACCGCCCCGGCCACCAAGGAAACCCAGATCATCGCGATCTACGGCAAGGGTGGCATCGGCAAGAGCTTCACCCTGGCCAACCTCTCCTACATGATGGCCCAGCAGGGCAAGAAGGTCCTGCTGATCGGCTGCGACCCCAAGAGCGACACCACCTCGCTGCTGTTCGGCGGCCGCGCCTGTCCCACCATCATCGAGACCTCCTCGCGCAAGAAGCTCGCCGGCGAGGCAGTGTCCATCGGCGATGTCTGCTTCAAGCGCGACGGCGTGTTCGCCATGGAGCTCGGCGGGCCCGAGGTCGGCCGCGGCTGCGGCGGGCGCGGCATCATCCACGGCTTCGAAACCCTCGAGAAGCTCGGCTTCCACGACTGGGGCTTCGACTACGTCCTGCTCGACTTCCTCGGCGATGTGGTCTGCGGCGGCTTCGGCCTGCCCATCGCCCGCGACATGTGCCAGAAGGTGATCGTGGTCGGCAGCAACGACCTGCAGTCGCTGTATGTGGCCAACAATGTCTGCTCGGCGGTGGAGTACTTCCGCAAGCTCGGCGGCAATGTCGGCGTGGCCGGCATGGTCATCAACAAGGACGACGGCACCGGCGAGGCCGCGGCCTTTGCCCGCGAGGCCGGCATCCCGGTGCTCGCGGCCATCCCGGCCCACGAGGACATCCGGCGCAAGAGCGCGAGCTACGAGATCATCGGCCGGCCCGGCACGCAGTGGGCGCCGCTGTTCGAGACGCTCGCGGTCAATGTCGCCGAGGCCCCCCCGGTGCGGCCTGCGCCGCTCTCCCAGGACCGCCTGCTCGGCCTGTTCTCGGGTGCGGCGGTCGGCCGCGATGTGGTGCTCGAGCCGGCCACTCAGGCCGACATGACCGGCAGCACCCAGACCGTGCGCCCGTCCCTCGAAGTCGTCTACGACGCCGCCTGAGACCATGGCCATGGACAGCCCCGCTCAGGCTCCCGTCCCCAATCCGCAGGCCCTCGAGGGCGACGGGCTGGGCTGCCATTCCGGCGCCCAGGCGCTGCGCGAGGCCGCCGCCTCGGCCGGCAAGAGCGACACCCTGGCGCGCTACGCCGCCGACTACCCCAAGGGCCCGCACGACCAGCCGCAGAGCATGTGCCCGGCCTTCGGCTCGCTGCGCGTGGGTCTGCGCATGCGACGCACCCAGACCATCCTCTCGGGCTCGGCCTGCTGCGTCTACGGCCTCACCTTCACCTCGCACTTCTACGGCGCGCGGCGCAGCGTGGGCTATGTGCCCTTCAACTCCGAGACCCTGGTCACCGGCAAGCTCTTCGAGGACATCCGCGAGGCGGTGCACGCCCAGGCCGACCCGGCGCAGTTCGACGCCATCGTCATCATCAACCTGTGCGTGCCCACCGCCAGCGGCGTGCCGCTGCAGCTGCTGCCGCGCGAGATCAACGGCGTGCGCATCATCGGTATCGATGTGCCCGGCTTCGGGGTGCCCACGCACGCCGAGGCCAAGGATGTGCTTGCCGGGGCGATGCTGAAGTTCGCGCGTGGCGAGGTTGCAGCCGGCCCGGTGCAGGCGCCCCGCGCCGGCCGTGCGCAAAAGCCCACGGTGGCGCTGATCGGCGAGGTCTTCCCCGCCGACCCGGTGGGCATCGGCATGATGCTCGAGCCGCTCGGCCTGGCCGCCGGCCCGGTGGTGCCCACCCGAGAGTGGCGCGAACTCTATGCCGCGCTCGACTGCAGCGTGGCCGCGGCACTGCATCCCTTCTACACCGCCAGCGTGCGCGAATTCGAGGCCGCCGGACGGCCGGTGGTCGGGTCCGCGCCGGTCGGCCATGACGGCACCGAGGCCTGGCTGCAGGCCGTGGGCAGCGCCGCCGGCGTGGCCCAGGCCCGCATCGATGACGCCAAGAACCGATTCCTGCCGGCCATCCGTGCAGCGCTGCAGCGCACGCCCATCCAGGGCCGCATCACGCTGAGCGGCTACGAGGGCAGCGAGCTGCTGGTGGCGCGGCTGCTCGTCGAGAGCGGCGCCGACCTGCGCTATGTCGGCAGCGCCTGCCCGGGCACGCCCTGGTCGCAGGCCGACCGCGAGTGGCTCGAGTCGCGCGGCGTGCTGGTGCGCTTTCGCGCCTCGCTCGAAGACGATCTCGCCGCCATGCGCGAGTTCAAGCCCGACCTCGCGGTGGGCACCACGCCGGTGGTGCAGGCCGCCAAGCAGGCGGGCATCCCGGCGCTCTACTTCACCAACCTGATCTCGGCCCGGCCGCTGATGGGTCCGGCCGGTGCTGGCTCGCTCGCCACGGTGATCAACACCGCGATCGCCAACAAGGCCCGCTTCGATGACATGAAGGCCTTCTTCGGCGATGTCGGTCACGGTCATGCCTCGGGGGTCTGGGAAGGCGTGCCGCAGGACCGGCCCGAGTTCCGCGAGCACACCCGTCGCCAGGTGATCAAGCTCCAGAAGAAGCTCAAGTCCGAGGAGATGATCTGATGCTGGTCCTCGACCACGACCGGGCAGGCGGCTACTGGGGCGCGGTGTATGTCTTCACCGCGATCAAGGGGTTGCAGGTGGTCATCGACGGCCCGGTGGGCTGCGAGAACCTGCCGGTCACCTCGGTGCTCCACTACAGCGACGCGCTGCCGCCGCACGAGCTGCCGATCGTGGTCACCGGCCTGGCCGAGGAACAGCTCGGCCGCGAGGGCACCGAGGGCGCCATGAAGCGTGCCCACAGCGTGCTCGACCCCGACCTGCCCGCGGTGGTGGTCACCGGCTCCATCGCCGAGATGATCGGTGGCGGCGTCACGCCCGAGGGCACCAACCTCAAGCGATTCCTGCCGCGCACCATCGACGAAGACCAGTGGCAGTGCGCCAACCGCGCCATGTTCTGGCTGTGGTCGGAGTACGGCATGCGCAAGGTGCCGGCACGCAAGCCGCGCGCCCCCGGCGAGAAGCCGCGCGTCAACCTGATCGGCCCGAGCTACGGCGTTTTCAACGCGCCGAGCGATCTCGCCGAGATCCGCCGCCTGGTGCAGGGCATCGGGGCCGAGATCAACATGGTGTTCCCGCTCGGCAGCCACCTCGCCGATGTCTCGCGCCTGGTCGAGGCCGACGCCAACATCTGCCTGTACCGCGAGTTCGGCCAGATGCTGTGCGAGGCGCTCGACCGCCCCTGGCTGCAGGCGCCGGTGGGCCTGCACAGCACCACCCGTTTCCTGCGCAAGCTCGGCGAACTGCTCGATCTCGACCCCGAGCCCTTCATCGAGCGCGAGAAGCACACCACCATCAAGCCGCTCTGGGATCTCTGGCGCTCGGTCACCCAGGACTTCTTCGGCACCGCCAGCTTCGCGGTGGTGGCCAACGACACCTACGCCCGGGGCATACGCCGCTTCCTCGAAGACGAGATGGGCCTGCCCTGCCGCTTCGCGGTGGCGCGCAAGCCCGGCGAGAAGACCGATAACGCCACGGTGCGCCAGCTGGTGCAGGAACAGACCCCGCTGGTGCTGTTCGGCAGCTACAACGAGCGCATGTACCTCGCCGAGTGCGGCGGGCGCGCGGCCTATATCCCGGCTTCGTTTCCGGGCGCGATCATCCGCCGCCACACCGGCACGCCCTTCATGGGCTACGCCGGCGCCACCTACCTGGTGCAGGAGGTGTGCAACGCGCTGTTCGACGCGCTTTTCCACATCCTGCCGCTGGCCACCGACATGGACCGCATCGAGGCCACGCCCAGTCGGGCGAGCGGCACCGGCTCCATGCCCTGGGATCCGGCCGCGCACCGTCTGCTCGAGCAGCTGCTCGAGTCCGAACCGGTGCTGGTGCGCATCTCGGCAGCCAAGCGCATGCGCGATGCCGCCGAGCACGACGCGCGCGCCGCCGGCCTCGAGCAGGTGCAGGAAGAGCAGCTTTCAAGGTTGTTTGGTCGACCCCGGATGGGGAGCCCCGCGTGACAGGCGGAGCCCTCCCCCAGGGTCGGTCGGGCATGCGTCGGGGTTCTCCCGGCGTCTGGGTGCCGGCGCGGGAACGCGCAGGCGTTATGGGCCGCGCCGGTCGGCAAGGCCGTTGCCGCGAGGCAATTCAACGAGGACTTCGACTATGGCTGACAAGGTGAATCCGTCCGGATTGACGGACGCGGAGTGTCAGGAATTCCACAAGTACTACATCCAGGGCTACCTGCTCTGGGCGGCTGGCGCGTTCTTCGCGCACAGCCTGGTGTGGATCTGGCGCCCCTGGTTCTGAGATAGACCCCAACCCAAGGAGGCAGTCATGGCACTGAAATCCGTTGACCAGCCGATGGCGATCGGCAAGCCCCTCGACGGGCTACACCTGATCTTCTTCGCGCTGTTCGCCGTGTTCCTGGTGCTCGCTGTTGTCGGGCAACTGCTGAATTGGAACTGGCGTACCTGGCTCCCCGGAGCCGAAGGGGCGCAATCGACCTGGAGCGGCGTGAAGTCTGCCGTCTACACGGTCATCTCCCATCTGAGCTAGCGAAAGGACACCAACATGTGGCGTTACTGGCGAATCGTCGACCCACGCAAGGCGATCATCCTCACCGGACTGCTGATCGCTTTCGTCTCGACGAGCATCCATCTGATCCAGATCAGCGGCGATCGTTACAACATCAACAGCTGGCACCCCGACACGGCCAAGGCCGCGGCTGCGAAGGCTTCGCAGAACGCGCCGACGCCCCCGGGCAAGGAGCGGCCGCGCGGCGTCTGACGCCGCGCGGGCGGGCGGATCAGGGCTGCGGCCCCCGCCCGCCTTCCGCGACAACGCCGGAACGCGATCGGCCGCCACGCAGCGCACAGCAACTGGAGAACCCGACATGGCCATGCTGAGCTTCGAGAGAAAGTACCGAGTTCGAGGGGGAACCCTCGTCGGCGGAGACCTGTTCGATTTCTGGATCGGACCGTTCTACGTCGGCTTTTTCGGTGTCACCACCGCGTTCTTCACGCTGGTGGGCACCGCCATGATTCTCTGGGGCGCGGCCATGGGCCCGACCTGGAACCTCTGGCAGATCAGCATCGCGCCGCCCGATCTCAAGTACGGGTTGAACCTCGCGCCGATGATGGAGGGCGGCCTGTGGCAGATCATCACGGTCTGTGCGCTGGGGGCCTTCTGCTCGTGGGCGCTTCGCGAGGTGGAGATCTGTCGCAAGCTCGGCATGGGGCTGCATGTGCCCGTCGCCTTCAGCTTCGCGATCCTCGGCTATGTGACGCTGCAGGTGATCCGCCCGGTGCTGATGGGCGCGTGGGGACATGCCTTCCCCTACGGCATCTACAGCCACCTCGACTGGGTGAGCAACGTCGCCTACCAGTACCTGCACTTCCACTACAACCCGTGGCACTGCATCGCGGCGAGCCTGTTCTTCGCGACCACCCTGGCGCTGTCCATGCACGGCGGCCTGGTGCTGTCGTCCACCAACCCCAAGAAGGGCGAGGTGGTGAAGACCCCGGAGCATGAAGACACCTTCTTCCGCGACTTCATCGGCTATTCGGTCGGCACCCTGGGCATCCACCGCCTGGGCCTCTTCCTGGCGCTGGCGGCGGGCTTCTTCAGCGCCCTGTGCATCGTGGTGAGCGGACCTTTCTGGACACGCAGCTGGCCCGAGTGGTGGGGCTGGTGGCTCAACATGCCGATCTGGCGCTAGCCGCTCAGGAGGAAGTCATGGCGGAATATCAGAACCTCTTCACAGCTGTGCAGCCGGTGGGTCCGCTGCACGACGGCGTCGCGCTGCCGCGCGGCGACTGGCAGCGCACCGGCAAGCCCTTCCTGTGGCACCTGCTGGGCCGCATCGGCAATGCGCAGATCGGGCCGGTGTATCTCGGCGGTCTGGGCGTGGCCTCGCTGGTCTTCGGCACGCTGGCCTTCAACATCATCGGCTTCAACATGCTGGCGGCGGTCGACTTCAGCCCCATCCAGTTGCTGCGCCAGATCTTCTGGCTGGCCCTGGAGCCGCCCGCACCGGCCTACGGCCTGAGCATCCCGCCGCTGGCGCAGGGCGGCTGGTGGATCATCACCGGCTTCCTGCTCACGGTCTCGATGATGCTCTGGTGGGTGCGCACCTACCGGCGAGCGCGGCAGCTCGGCATGGGCACGCACGTGGCCTGGGCCTTTGCGGCGGCGATCTGGCTGTACCTGGTCTGCGGCTTCTTCCGGCCCCTGCTGATGGGCAACTGGTCTGAGGCGGTGCCCTTCGGGATCTTCCCGCACCTCGACTGGGTCTCGGCGCTGTCACTGCGGCACGGCAACCTGTTCTACAACCCGTTCCACGCGCTGTCGATCGTGTTCCTGTACGGCTCGGTGCTGCTGTTCGCCATGCACGGCGCGACCATCCTCGCGGTGGGCCGCTACGGTGGCGAGCGCGAGATCGAGCAGATCGTCGATCGCGGCACGGCCTCGGAACGCGCGGCGCTGTTCTGGCGCTGGACCATGGGCTTCAACGCCACCATGGAATCCATCCACCGCTGGGCCTGGTGGTTCGCGGTGCTGTGCCCGCTCACCGGCGGCATCGGCATCCTGCTGACCGGCACTGTCGTGGACAACTGGTACCTGTGGGCGATGAAACATCACGTGGTGCCGTCCTACCCCGCCGTCTATCCGCTGAGCGTCGACCCTGCCCTGCTGGGAGTCAAACCATGAGCGCGTTCGCCAAATCGATCCGGCTGCTCGCCCTGCCGCTGGCAGCCCTGCTGCTGGCCGGCTGTGAGCGCCCGCCGGTTGTCTCGGTCCAGACCGGTTATCGCGGCACGGGCATGGAGCAGGTCTACAACCCGCGCACCCTCGCCACGCAGGCCAGCCTGAATGCCGCACCGGCCCCGCAGCCGGCCGCGGCGTCCGACGGGCCCAAGGCGAAGGAGATCTACCAGAATGTGCAGGTGCTCGGCGACCTCAGCGTGGCCGAGTTCACCCGTCACATGACGTCGATCACGCAGTGGGTGGCGCCCACGCAGGGCTGCGGCTACTGCCACAACCTGCAGAACCTGGCCGACGACAGCAAGTACACCAAGGTGGTCGCCCGACGCATGATCCAGATGACCCAGCATGTGAACGCCGACTGGAAGAAGCATGTCGGCGACACCGGGGTCACCTGCTATACCTGCCACCGGGGCAACCCGGTGCCGGCGCAGGTCTGGTTCGCGCCGAAGGATCGCCGCCACGAGAACTCGCTGATGGGTGACCTCGCCGGGCAGAACATCGCCGCGCCGAGCGTGGCGCTGAGCTCGCTTCCCTTCGATCCCTTCACGCCGTACCTGAAGGACGACAAGCCCATCCGGGTGAATGGCGATCAGGCCCTGCGATACACCGGCGCAGCGTTCAACCGCAACACCACCAAGCAGGCGGAGCACACCTACGCGCTGATGGTGCACATGTCCGAGTCGCTGGGCGTGAACTGCACCTACTGCCACAACACGCGCAGCTTCCAGTCCTGGAGCGAGGCGCCGCCGCAGCGGGTCACCGCGTGGCACGGCATCCGCATGGCCCGTGACCTCAACAACGCCTACATGGAGCCGCTCACCAAGACCTTCCCGGCTGAACGGCTGGGGCCGAAGGGTGACGTCGCCAAGGTGGCCTGCGGCACCTGCCACCAGGGCGCCTACAAGCCCCTGTATGGCGCGAAGATGGCCAAGGACCATCCCGAGCTGCTGGCGGTGTCTGGTGCGGCAGCAGCGGCCGCGCCGGCCACGGCTGATGCCGCGGCGGCCCCGGCGGCTCCAGCAGCCAGCGATGCGGCACCCGGCGCCGCGCCGGCTGCCGCACCTGCCGCGCCCGCGGCAGACGCCAAGAAGTAAGCAGGCCTCGCCCTTCCCGGGGCGGGCGCGCCGGCGCGTCGATACCGAGTGATCGACCCGCCGGTCAGCCTCACCCCACCGGGCAACACGCCCGCCGATCGCGACACTGCGGCCGGCGGGCGTGGTCCTGATGGGGCACCGCGTTTCGACCAGGCCGTTCCGCGCGGCGGCTACCTCTGGTGGTACTTCGATGCCCTGAGTGACGACGGCCGCCACGGCCTGACCGTGATCGCCTTCGTGGGCAGCGTGTTCTCGCCCTACTACGCGCTCGGACGGGCCATCGGCCGCGATAACCCCGAAGACTACTGCGCGCTCAATGTCGCGCTCTATGGCGAGGGCGGCAAGCGCTGGTCGATGACCGAGCGCGGACACCGCCACAGCCAGCGCTCGCGCGAATCGTTTCACATCGGCCCGAGCAGCCTGTCATGGGACGGACGCTGCCTCACCGTGGACATCCACGAGCGCTGCATGCCCATCCCCTTCCCGCTGCGCGGCCGCATCCGCCTCTGGCCGGAAGGGCTGTGCCGCTTCGTCGCGGACCTCGATGCGCCCGGTCGTCACCGCTGGGGGCCGATCGCGCCCTGTGCGCGGGTGGAGGTCGCGCTCGAGCAACCCTCGCTGCGCTGGGCGGGCCATGCCTACATGGACGCCAATGACGGCGCCGAACCGGTGGAGCGGGCCTTCGCCGACTGGGACTGGTCCCGCGCCGGCATGGCCAACGGCGACACCACCGTCATCTACGATGTGCGCCCGCTGGGTGGCGGCGAGCGCGTGATCGCGCAGCGCTTCCGGCCCGATGGCAGCCACGCGCCCTTCGAGGTACCGCCACGGCATCGGCTGCCCCGATCGCTGTGGCGGATCAGCCGCCAGGCGAGAGGCGATGCTGCAGCCCCGCCCGTGCTGATCGACACGCTCGAGGACACGCCCTTCTATGTGCGCTCGACCATCCGATCCTCGCTGCTGGGCGAATCGGTGGTGTCGATCCACGAGACCCTGGATGTGCCGCGCGTGGTCTCGCTGCCGGTGCGGCTGATGCTGCCCTGGCGGATGCCGCGACGGCCCTGACCGCCGTCCGCGAGGCTAGCTCCGGTCGTCTTCCGTTCCTTCGCGGGCCCGCGCCAGCGCTCGCTCGTGCTCGCGCGGCCCGAAGGACGAGGCGAGCGCGCCGTGGCTCTGAAGACCTTCCAGGTAGATGCGCTCGAGCTCCGGTGCGGCGCGACGCAGCTCGCGCTCGGCGCCGCGCAGGTGCAGCAGCGGACGCAGCCAGTGCAGAAGCCGCACCCAGCCAGGCACCCATACACGGTCGGCGCGGACCTCGAGGGCGTCGGCGATGCGCCGGCCGGCCTCCTCGGCGCTCATCTGCGCGCGCAGCATCGGCGGGGCGGCATCGCGCAGGCGCTGGAAGCCGGGATGCATCTCGCCCTCCTCGACCAGCGGCGTGCGCACCCAGGAGGCATGCATGACGCCCACGCCCACACCGTGCGCGGCCAGCTCGATGCGCCAGGCATTGCACATCGCCTCCACCGCGGCCTTGGAGGCCGCGTAGGCCGACATCATCGGCGGGTGGGCAAAGCTGGCGGCCGAGGCCGAGGCGAGCAGGTAGCCGCGCTGCGCGCGCACCGGCGGCAGCGCCGCGCGCAGGGTGTTGAACACGCCGATGACATTGACATCGATACAGCGCCGCCAGGCCTGCGGATCGGTGTGCGAGAGCGGCCCGAAGGATGCGATGCCGGCATTGGCCCAGGCGGCGTCCAGCCGGCCATGGCGTTCGAGCGCAGCGGCCACGGCGGCCTCGCAGTCGGCCATCTCGCAGACATCGCCGACCACGGCCATGGCCTGCGGGCCGATGGCCTTGGCTGCGGCCCGGGCGAGGCCCGCATCGACATCCATCAGCACCGGGAAGGCGCCGCGGCGTGCGAACTCGCGTGCGCCGGCCGCGCCGATGCCCGCGCCGGCACCCGTCACCAGGATCACCTGGCCGCGCAGCCCGGCGCCGGCCGCGCTCATGCCGCCTTGGTGACCATGAAGTAGAGGATCGGCAGCGGCAGGATGGTGGCCCCGGCGCCCCAGATCTGCCACTGGCGCGAGAGCCTGAGGTACTGCGGCGTGATCACATCGTTCTGGCGCAGCAGCTGGCGCTGCTTGAGCTGGATGGGCATGAGCACAAACAGCCAGATCAGGCCCGAGAGCCCGAAGAGCAGGTAGGACCAGCGGATCCAGGGATGCTGCGCCTCGCCGCCCCAGCGGTCGGCCATCAGGTAGCCGGTGATCACCACGCCGAGCGAGCCGGTGAGCGTGAAGAGCACATCGGTGATCAGCACCATGCGGTTGCTGAACTGGATGATGGTGTGATTGCGGGTGCGCTCGGCGAGCGCCGCCCAGGTGCCGCTCACGATCACATTGCCCAGGAACAGGCAGGCGCTGAGCACATGAATGATCTTGAGCGTGGCGCTCACGGCGGGTTCTCCGGACCGGCGGCCGACTGCGCCCGCTCGCGAGCCGCCGCCTGCTCCCGCTCGCGCTCGGTCTGCCGCCGGGCGCGGGCCAGGTCCGAGAACTGCCACCAGGCAAAGCCCACCCCGGCGGCCAGCACCACCAGCACCTCGACCAGCTTGAGCAGGGGCACCGACTCGCTCATGGCGGCTGCTGCGCGGCGGCTCAGCGCGCCCCGCGCTGGTCCTGCTCGGCCAGGCGGGCGAAGAGATCGGCCGCCCAGATCATGCGTTCATCGAAGCTGCGCCGGGGCACCGCGGGCTCACGCCCGATGCGCGCCGGCAGCCCGCCGGCCTGCACCGCGTCGACCAGGAAAGCGATCTCGGGCAGCGGCGCCAGCCCGTCGGACCCACCCGGCGCGGGCAGCAGCATGGCTCCGGTGGAAGCCGCGATGAGCACCAGCTTGCGCCGGCCCGACACCACCGCGCGGCGGCTGACGGAGTCGAGACCGTCGCGCGACAGCTGGTGGCCGATCTCGGCGTAGACCTTGCGGGCGGCGTTGATCGCGGGCCGACAGTCGCGCGGCAGCTCGGCGATGCCGTAGGTGGAGCGGCGGTAGAGCTGATCAGCCTCGTCGAGCAGCCGGCGGACCACGCCAGCGATCGCCGGGGTGAAGCGCGGCTCGCGCAACCAGGCATCGGCATCGACCCCGGCCTGGGCCAGCCAGTCGCGCGGCAGATAGAGCCGGCCGTTGCGGGCGTCTTCACCGACATCGCGGGCGATGTTGGTGAGCTGCATGGCCACGCCCAGCTCGCAGGCGCGGGCCAGCGCGGCCGGCGAGCGGGTCTCCATCACCAGCGCCATCATGGCGCCCACCGTGCCCGCCACACGGGCGCCATAGGCCATCACATCGGACAGGGTGTGGTAGCGCCGCCCCTGGGTGTCCCACAGGAAGCCCTCGAGCAGCGCATCAAGCAGCGCGCGCGGCACCGCAAAGGCATGCACCACCTGGGCGAGCGCCCGGTCGGCATCCTCGGGGCCCGGCCGACCCTGGTAGATGGCATCGAGCCGCGCCTGCAGCGCGCGCATCTCGGCAACCGGATCGGCACCGTGATCGATGGCGTCGTCGGCCAGCCGGCAGAAGGCATAGAGCGCGGTGGCCGGGGCGCGCACCCGCGGAGGCAGCAGCAGCGAGGCGGCGAAGAAGGTCTTGGAGCCGCCGCGCATCAGCGCGCGGCAGGCCCGCAGATCGAAGTCGGCCGCCGGCACGGCGGGTTCAGCAGATTCACGCGAAGGCGCGGACATCGGGAAGCACCTGTTCGAGCGTCCTGGCGGACATGAGCACGCCGGGCACGCCTGCGCCCGGGTGGGTTCCGGCGCCGACCATGAACAGCCGGTCGACATCCTCGCTGCGATTGTGCGGCCTGAACCAGGCGCTCTGCAGCAGCAGCGGCTCCATGCCGAAAGCCGCGCCCTTGTAGGCGAGCAGCCGGTCCTGGAAGTCCTGCGGGGTGGTGACCCGAGAGGTGACCACATGCCGGCTCAGCCCGGGCAGCACGGTTCGCTCAAGCGCCTGCTCGATCGACTGCCGATACGCCTCGGCCTGCGCCGGCCAGTCGGTGCCGCTGGCCAGGTGCGACACCGGGCTGAGCACATAGAAGGCGTCGCAGCCGGGCGGCGCCACCGAGGGATCGCTGGCGCTGGGCCGGTGCAGGTACAGGCTGAAGTCGGCCGGCACCACATGGCGCTTGAAGATGTCCCGCAGCAGGCCTTCATAGCGCGGGCCGAGCACCATCATGTGATGGGGCACCTCGTCCCAGCGGCGATCGGTGCCGAAGTACCAGACGAACAGGCTCATCGAGTGGCGGCTCTTCTCGATGCGCTGATCGGTCCAGCGCCGGCGCCACTGCGGCGCGACGAGATGGCGGTAGGTCCAGAGCGTGTCGGCGTTGGAGACCACGATGTCGGAGGCGATGCGCTCGCCGCTCGCCAGGGTGACCCCGGTGGCACGGCCACGGCCGCCCGCCGGGCCCTCGATGTCGATGCGGGCCACCTCGGCGTCGTAGCGGATCTGCCCGCCGAGGCTCTCGAGCAGCCTCACCATCGCCTGGATGATCGCGCCGGTGCCGCCCATGGCCCAGTGCACGCCGAAGCGGCGCTCCAGCGTGTTGATCAGGCTGTAGATGCGGGTGACCGCCAGCGGGTTGCCGCCGATCAGCAGCGGATGGAAGCTCATGACGATCCGCAGCTTGGGATCGTGGAAGTGATGGCAGGCCATCTGCCAGATGCTGCGCCAGCCGCGCATGCGCGCCATGTTGGGCAGCGCACCGACCAGATCGCCGAGCGTGTTGTAGGCGATGGTGCCGAGCTCGATGAAGCCGAGCTGGTAGCACTTGGCCGCCTCGACGAGGAAGGCCTCGTAGCCGGGCAGGTCACCGGGATTGAACCGGGCCACCTCGGCGCGCATGCGTTCCGGGTCGCCGGAGTAGTCGAACCAGGTGCCGTCGTCGAAGCGGATGCGGTAGAAGGGATCCATCAGCCGCAGCTCGACATCGTCGGCGAAGCGCCGGCCGGCGGCCTCCCAGAGCTCCTCGAGCAGGAAGGGCGCCGTGATGATGGTCGGGCCGGCGTCGAAGCTGAAGCCGTCCTGCTTCCAGACATAGGCCCGGCCGCCGGGCGCATCAAGCTTTTCGAGGACCTGCACCCGCCAGCCGCGCACGGCCAGCCGGATGGCGGCGGCGAGCCCGCCGAAGCCACTGCCGATCACCAGGGCGAGCGGCGCGCGGCCGTCGCCCGCAGAGCCCGTGGGACGGCCCGATGGACTATCGGGCATGAAGGAGTGTTTCATCAGCGCGGACCGGTGAATCGGTACCGGGACCCGCCCGGACGGAAGGGACGGCGGCATCCGGCGCGCCGCCCGAGAATCGCAGCGCCCAGCGCCACAGCGCGGCGGTATCCACCGGCAACACCAGGAGCGCGTGTTCGACGATGGCCAGCGCCAGCATGGTGCCCACCAGGGCGTGGCCCACCGAGGTGGCTGCCGGCGTGGAAGGCTGCAGCGCGACCATCACCAGCGCCACCAGCGCCAGCATCGAGAGGCTGACCGCCACCGGGAAGAAGCCGTTCATGCGCCGCCGGCGGAAGAAGCTCTGCAGGTAGGCGAGATGCTCGGGCAGGAACTGCTCGCTGAGATTGCGCACGCCCAGGAAGAGATTGAGCTTGGCGCTGGTGCGCATCACCCACAGCACGAGGAAGGTGCCGGTGCCCACCTGGTTGGGCTGGCGCCAGGTGATGGCCACGATGATCAGGCCCACCGCGAGGATGCCGAGCTCATGCCACAGGATGGCGCGCACCGACTGCACGAAGCGCGGCCAGCCGCTCAGTCCGGCGGGCAGCGCGGTGCGTCGCGGACCGGTGATCCAGCCGGTGAGGAAGGTGAGCTCGTGCCAGGCCCAGGCCAGCAGCGCACAGGTGAAGGCGCAGTAGGCACCGGCCAGCCCGGTCTGACGCGCGGTATGGGACAGGCCGTAGAGCGCCGCCACACCCACCAGCGTGGCCAGCGTCACGCTCAGGCGGATCGCCCGACGCGACAGGCGCACCAGGATGAGCACCAGGCCCGTGCTGAACCACCACACGAAAACGGCGGTGGCAACGGCGGGCAGCAGGCCGTTCACGCGGGCGGTTCCGAAGCAGGCTGGGCAGCCGGCCTACCAGGCCGGTGCCACCCGGACCTGGGCCGGCAGGTCATGGCGCTTCACCGGATGCAGGTAGAGCCGCGCGAAGGTGAGCGCGCCGGCCACCGCCAGCCCGGCCTGCTGCAGGCGTCCGATGAGGCCGCCACGCTCACGGGCGCGGTTGACCCCGATCTGGATGCGGCACAGGCGCTCCAGCCCGGCCATGAAGGCGGGATGGCGGGTGTCGAGCGAGATGGGGAACACCTGCCGGGAGATCTCGGTGGTGATGTCGAAGACCCGGTGGTCGTAGTCGGTGGAATCGAGGCCCATGGCCTGATGCAGCATCGGCCGGGTGTGGTCGCGCACGTACATGGTGGCGTAGACGGCCAGCAGGAAGAAGCGCACCCAGAGCAGGTTCGCACCCCGCAGCAGGTGCGGGTTGGCGCGCATGATCAGCGCGAAGGACTCGCCGTGGCGGAACTCGTCGTTGCACCAGCGCTCGAACCACCGGAAGATCGGATGGAAGCGCTTGTCGGGGTTGCGCTCGAGCTGCCGGAAGATCGTGATGTACCGGGCATAGCCGATCTTCTCGGACAGGTAGGTGGCGTAGAAGATGAACTTCGGCCGGAAGTAGGTGTAGCGCTTGGTGCGCTTCAGGTCGCCCAGATCGAGACCCAGGCCGAAGTCCTTCAGGCTCTGGTTGATGAACCCGGCGTGGCGTGACTCGTCGCGGGTCATGAAGCGCATCAGCGCCTTGATGTCGGGGTTGCTGACGTTCTTCTGGATCTCGTTGTAGAGGATGCAGCCGCTGAACTCGCTGGTCACCGAGGTGATCAGGAAGTCGAGGAATTCCTGGCGCAGCTCGGGCGAGACTGTCGAGAACACCTCGCGCACCTCCTGCGTGAACTGCTCGTCGCGCTGGAAATGGTCGTGGTTGTTGTCGCCCTCGTACTCGGCCATCATCGCGTCCCACTCGGCCCGGATCGACGAGACATCGATGCGATCCATGGCCGCGAAGTCGGTGGTGTAGAAACGCGGGCTGATCAGCGACTCGGTCTTCGCACGCTGGGCAACATCCTGCGGCGAGTCGATGGTGGCGGTGGCGGGCTGCATGTCGGATTGACCTTTCAGCGGGGAGCCGGTTCGAGCAGCGCGGCAAAGGCGCCCGCGTTGACCGGACCGAAGGACTCGAGATCGATGCGCTGGCCGGTCGCCGGATCGGCGAGCGTCAGGCGACCGTCGGTGCGGGCGATGAGCTGGAAAGGCTGCTCGCTGCCCAGACCGCGCACACGACGCTCGCGGGCCAGGGCGCGCAGCGCACCACGCAGGAAACCCTGTTCGCCATGGATGTCGGCCACCGGCTGGCCGGTGAGCGCATCGACCACCGCGATGCCGCCATCGGGCCGGTCCATGAATCGCAGCGGCCGCTCCTGCACCGCCGGCGCGGCGCGCTGGTCGGGCCCGTTGCCGGTGATGCGCACCAGGGCCACGCTGACCAGCGAAACCAGGATCAACGCACCGGCGCCGTAGAGGAACCAGCGCGGAAAGCTGTCGGGCGCCGGCCGGCCGGCAACCATCCGGGTATGTGGCAGGCTGTTCATGTCGGGCTCGGCTGCCAGTCGGGCGTGCGACCGGTGTCGGCAGCGGTCTCGACGGCCGGGCGCGCGGCCACGCCGGTGGCCTGCGACCAGGCCTGCGACAGGCTGGCGGCCACGGCGCGGGCATCGGGCAGCGCGCGCAGCATCGGCTCGGGTCGGGCGAGCCGCCAGGGTCGGGCATGGGGCCAGAGCTGCAGCCAGGCGATGCGGTCGGTGCCGGCCAGGGTGAGCACGATGTCGCCGCAGCCGTCGGGGCCTTCACGGAAGGCCGCCGACGCGATGCGGGTGTGCGGCAGGTTGAAGGCCATGGTGAGCACGATGCCCACGCGCATGACCACCCGGCGGTCGGTCAGGGTGTAGACCGTGGTGCGGGCCGACAGCCAGGCGAGCAGCGCCACGGCGGCCAGCGCCACCACGGCCAGGAGCGTGGGCCAGAGCAGCGCGCCCAGCGCCTCGGCCAGGCTTGCGCCCTCGGCCAGCACGAACGCGCCGCGCGAGCCGACCATCAGCGCGAAGTAGACCACCAGCTTGCGCCAGTGGAACGCGGTACGCGCCAGCACCCGGGCGTCGGGAGAGCCCTGCCAGAGGATGCGCTCGCCCGCAGGCAGACGCTCCGGGAGCCCGTACTGGGGCTCGAGTTCATGCTCGTGCCGATGACCCGGGATGTTCATGCCGCCTCCGCGTTCAGAGAATCGGTTCGCTGCGCTTGGGGTCGGCGTACAGCGTGCCGCCGCCGTAGTAGGCCGAGATCCGGTCTTCCTCGAGGAAGGTCACCTGATCGGCGCTGCGGGTGGCCGGCACCTGGGCGAAGTGACGGGCCATGATCGAGTTGACCTCGATCCGGTCGCGGCGGATGCGGGCGAAGGGGATCGGCAGCAGCACGCGGCGCGAGCCATTCTCGGCCGAGGTCTCGACCTCGAGGTAGCGGAACATCATCTCGGACTGGTCGAGCCAGATGTCGCGCACGGTGCCGGCCTGCACGCCGTCGGCACCCATCACCGGCAGGCCGCGCGGATCGGTGTCGTTGCCCGAGACCTGGTAGCTGCTGGCCACCCGCAGCGGCACGATCTTCACTTCGCCATGGGCGGTGAGGTCGGGCTTGTCGGCCCGGTTGGACCAGGCGCCGGCGCCGGTGCCGGCGAGCATCGGATCACCGGTGGGTTCGATCGGCGATCCGGGCGAGGCGGCGGTGCTGGCGGCCGAGTAGTTGCTCTCGGATCGGGTCAGATCGGGCACGGTCACCTCATGACCGTCGGCAAGCTTGAAGGTCTTGGGCTCGGGAATCGGCCAGCCACGGATGGTGGCCGTGCCCAGGCTGTCGGACTCCATGGGATAGCCCTCGCGATGGTTCTCGCGGGCCAGGTAGTAGATCAGGCCGGCGAAGAACAGCCAGAACAGGTACAGGAGCACCTGGGCCAGATCGACATAACCGGTGAACGCGCCGAATTCCATGATGACTTCTCCTCTCGTCTTTTTGAGGGCGACTAACCCGGCAGATCGGAAAGCCCGAACCGGCCAGGGGTGTAGGGCACCGCCGACCGCCTTCCGACCAGCGGACCGATGGCAACCAGGGTGATGAACAGCAGCAGCATCTCGAGGTGGTAGACCATGCTGTAGCCGGTGACCGGCGAAGACAGGGCCGTGCCCAGCGCACCATGCGTGGCCAGCCCCGAGATCAGATCGCGCAGGGCGCCGCCCGCGGCCACCGACAGCCCGGCGGCGGTGGCCTGCACCGCGCCCCAGGCGCCCAGCGCCAGACCGATGAATTCGCGCTGCTCCATGCGCATCGCGGCCGAGAGCGTGCCCACCGAGAACACGCCGCCCGCAAAGCCGATGCCGAGCGCGCCCAGGCGAAACAGCCAGGGCGCCTCCAGGGGGGCCGCGAAGATCACCGCCGAGAAGGCCGGCAGGCCGGCAAGCGCGCCATAGGCCGCAAGCCGCAAGGGGTCGACACCCGCGGCGAGCCGGCGGCCCGAGAGCGCGAAGCCGATCAGCGAACCCCCCGCCAGCAAGGCGGTGAGCGCGCTGGTCTGCCCGACCGACAGGCGCAGGATCTCGCCGCCGTAGGGCTCGAGCACGATGTCCTGCATGTTGAAGGCGGCGGTGCCCAGGCCCACCGACCAGAGGAAGCGACGGGCGCGGCCATTACGGATGAAGCGGCGCCACACCGGCAGGAAGGCGGGCTCGGGCTGACCGCGCAGGGCCGCCACGCGCGCGGGATCGCGGGCTTCCTGCTTCCAGAGGGCCACACCGTTCAGGGCCAGGGTGAACAGCGCGGCGCCCTGCACCACCTGCACCAGCCGCTGGGGACTGAAGTCGGCCAGCAGGAGGCTGAACACGAAGCTGCTGCCGACCATGCCGGCCAGCAGCATCACGTACATGAGCGCCACCACACGCGGCCGGGTCTCGTCGCTGGCCTGATCGGTGGCCAGCGCGAGGCCCGCCGTCTGGGCGGTCTGCAGGCCCACACCGACCACCAGGAAGGCGATGGCTGCCACGGCCGGGCCGAACCAGGCCGGCACCGGCACCGCGCCCTGGCCGGAGAGCACCAGCAGCGCGAAGGGCATCACCGCCAGGCCGAAGAACTGCAGCATCGTGCCGGTCCAGATGTAGGGCACGCGTCGCCAGCCGAAGGCCGAACGGTGGGTATCGGAGCGAAAGCCGGTGAAGGCCCGGAAGGGCGCGGCCAGCAGCGGCAGGGCCACCATCAGGGCCACCAGCCAGGCCGGCACGCCGAGCTCGACGATCATCACCCGGTTGAGCGTGCCGACGATGAGCGCCGTGGCCATGCCCACCGACACCTGGAAGAGCGACAGCCGGACCAGGCGTGACAGCGGCAGATCGGCGCTGGCCGCGTCGGCGAAGGGCAGATAGCGCGGCCCCAGGCGTGACCACGCCTGGATCATGCGCACCCCCACCGGCGGACGGCCCGAGGATCTCATCGGCGCACGAGCTCCATGGCCTGCGAGGTGTAGAAGCCGCTGGACACCCGCTCGGTGCGTGCCGGCTGCCAGGCCGCGAGATCGGGATGCGACCCGATGCGCGCCCGCAGCGCGCGCTCGGCCACCGGCTCGATCCAGGGCGCGCGGTTGGCACGCGGGAACAGCCGCCCGGTGGCACGCATCAGCGCAAGCATCGGATTGCTCGGCGCGAAGGTGAAGAGCATGGCCGAGCCGGTGCGCGGCGCCAGCGCCGCGAGGCAGCGCACCGCGTCGGCGGTGTTGTAGTGGATCAGCGAGTCCATGGCCACCACATGATCAAAGGCGCCGAGCGCCGGATCGAGCATGTCGCCGCTGTGGAAGCGGATGCGCTCGGCGAGCAGCGCGGCATCGGGCTGCTCGGCCACCCGGCGGCGGCCGATCTCGACCAGCGAGGGCGAGAGGTCGATGGCCAGCACCTGCGCGCCGCGGCGCGCCGCTTCGATGGCCAGCGCGCCGGTGCCGCAGCCGGCGTCGAGCAGGCGCGCGCCGGAGAGATCGGCGGGCAACCAGGCGAGCAGGGTCTCGCGCATGCGGTCGCGACCGGCGCGCACGGTGGCGCGGATGCGGCCCACCGGCGCGGTGGAGGTGAGGGTCTCCCAGGCCCGGGCCGCGGTGCGATCGAAGTAGGTCTCGATCTGGCCGCGGCGCTGCTGGTACGAGGCGGTGTTCATGGGCGCGCTCCGGCTCAGTCGAACCCGAGCAGGTCGAAGATCTCGCGGTCCTTGAGGGCCTCGGGCGCGAGCGGGTCGGTGCCGGCCCACAGCGCGGCGGCCAGCCGCAGGTACTCCTGCTGCACGGCCTCGAGCTCGGGCGAAGGCTCCATCTCGAACAGGGTGGACTTCTTCAGCCGGCTGCGGCGGATGACATCGAGATCGGGAAAGTGCGCCATGCGCTTGAGACCCACCCGGTCGTTGAAGCGGTCGATCTGGTCGGTGTCGCGGCTGCGGTTGGCGATCACTCCGCCCAGGCGCACGTTGTAGTTCTTCGCCTTGGCGCCGATCGCCTGCACGATCCGGTTCATGGCGAAGATGGAGTCGAAGTCGTTGGCGGTGACGATCAGCGCGCGGTCGGCGTGCTGCAGCGGCGCGGCGAAGCCGCCGCAGACCACATCGCCGAGCACATCGAAGATCACCACATCGGTGTCCTCGAGCAGGTGATGCTCCTTGAGCAGCTTGACGGTCTGGCCCACCACATAGCCGCCGCAGCCGGTGCCGGCGGGCGGGCCACCGGCCTCGACGCACATCACGCCGTTGTAGCCCTCGTAGACGAAGTCCTCGACCCGCAGTTCCTCGGGGTGGAAGTCGACCGACTCGAGCACATCGATCACCGTGGGCATGAGCTTCTTGGTGAGCGTGAAGGTGCTGTCGTGCTTGGGATCGCAGCCGATCTGCAGCACCCGCTTGCCGAGCTTGGAGAAGGCCACCGAGAGGTTCGATGAGGTGGTGCTCTTGCCGATGCCGCCCTTGCCGTAAACCGCGAAGACCTTGGCGTTGCCGATCTTCAGGTTGGGATCGAGCTGGACCTGCTGGCTGCCTTCGCCATCGGGGCGGCGGCCTTGGCGGCGGATTTCGGTGACCGGGACACTGGCGACGTTCATGCGGATGCTCCTTCGTAGACTCCCTCGAGGCGGTCCTCGAGTTCCTCGCTGGCTCGACGCAAGGCTTCGAGTTCCTGGGGGTCTGGCTGCCAGTAGGCCCGCTCGGAGGCCTCCAGCAGGCGGCTGGCCACGCGGGCCGACGCCGTGGGGTTGAGGCGCGCGAGCCGGTCGCGCATCTCGGGATCGAGCATGAAGGTCTGGCTGAGCTGGCGGTACACCCAGGGCTGGACCTGCCCGGTGGTGGCCGACCAGCCCATGGTGTTGGTGATGTGAGCCTCGATCTGGCGCACGCCCTCGTAGCCGTGCTCGAGCATGCCCTCGTACCACTTCGGGTTGAGCATGCGGATGCGGGTCTCGAGCGCGACCTGCTCGTCGAGGCTGCGCACCGCGTCCTGGCCGCGGGTCTGGTCGCCGATGTACACCGGCGGCACCCGGCCGCCGCGGGCGCGCTTGACCGCGCCGGTGATGCCGCCGAGGGTGTCGAAATAGGTGTCGACGGTGGTGACGCCGAGCTCCACCGAGTCGAGGTTCTGATAGGTGAGCTCGACATCGGCCAGCACGCTGCGCAGCAGTGCGGCGTGCTGCGCCGGCTGGCCGCTGCGGCCGTAGGCGAAGCCCTTGCGCCGCGACCAGGTCTCGGCGAGCTCGTCCTCCTCCTGCCAGCGGCTGCTCTCGACGAGGTTGTTGACATTGGACCCGTAGGCGCCGTCAGCGTTGCCATAGACCCGCAGCGCTGCGATCTCGAGCGTGCAGCCATGCTCGCGCTGATAGGCCAGCGCATGCTTGCGCACGAAGTTGCTGTCTTCAGGCTCGTCAGCCGCCGCGGCCAGGTAGGCCGCCTCGGCCAGCAGCCGGATCTGCAGCGGCATGAGGTCGCGGAAGATGCCCGAAATGGTGATCACCACATCAATGCGCGGGCGGCCGAGCTCGGCCAGCGGCACGAGCGTGGCGCCGGCCACCCGGCCGTAGCTGTCAAAGCGCGGCAGCGCGCCGAGCAGGGCCAGCGCCTGGGCGAGCGGGCCGCCCTCGGTCTTGAGGTTGTCGCTGCCCCAGAGCACCAGGGCGATCGACTCGGGAAGCCTTCCCTCACGCTCGATCGTGCAGTCGAGCAGGCGCTGCGCCTGGCGCTGACCGTCACGCATCGCGAAAGCACTGGGAATGCGAAAGGGATCGAAGCCGTGCAGGTTGCGCCCGGTGGGGAGCACATCGGGCGTGCGCAGCAGGTCGCCGCCCGGCGCGGGCGCGATGAAGCGGCCGCGCAGCGCGCGCAGGATCGCCGGCACCTCGGTGTCGTGGGCCAGCAGGCGCGCGGTGCGGGCCAGGTCTTCGAGCAGCGTGACGGTGGACGGCTCGGCACGCTGGCCGCCCGCGGCCAGCGCGCGCTCGGCAGTCTCGCCGCGCACCAGCGCGGCCAGGCACTCACGCGGCAGCGACGCGCCACCGGCGGCCTGCGCCATGATCTCCAGCAGGTCGATGCGCTGCTCGGGCGAGGGCGGGCGGCCGGCCACATGCATGCCGTGGGGGATGACGGTGTGCTCGAGCTCGAGCACATCCCGTGCGAGCTGCGTGATGCGGGCCGGCGCCTCGGCGGCCGACCAGACCGGGTCGGCATCGACCAGTTCCAGGGCCGCGGCCTGCGCCTGGATCAGCACCGCGGCTTCGGTGCGCGCGCCCTCGGCATCGGGCGACAGGCCGCGCCAGTGCTCGAGCGAATCCTTGAGATCGAGCAGACCGGCATACAGGCCGGCCTGCGCCAGCGGGGGCGTGAGATAGCTGATCAGCGTGGCCCCGGAGCGACGCCGCGCCACGGCGCCCTCGGAAGGATTGTTGGAGGCGTAGAGGTAGAGATTGGGCAGGTCGCCGATCAGGCGATCAGGCCAGCAGCCGCCGCTCATGCCGGTCTGCTTGCCGGGCATGAACTCGAGCGCGCCATGGGTGCCGAAGTGCAGCACCGCGTGCGCGCCGAAGTCCTCGCGCAGATAGCGGTAGAAGGCCGAGAAGGCATGGGTGGGCGCGAGCCCCTTCTCGAACATCAGGCGCATGGGGTCGCCCTCGTAGCCGAAGCCCGGCTGCACGCCGACCATCACCTGGCCGAACTGCCGGCCGAGCACGAGGATGGACTGGCCGTTGCTCAGCTGCCGACCCGGCGCCGGCCCCCACTGCGCCTCGATCTCGGCCAGCCAGGGTTCGCGGCGGACATGATCGTCAGCACGGATGGTGGCCATGACATTGGCGTCGGCCCCGTACTGCGCGGCATTGCCGCTGAGGATGGCCTCGCGCAGGGCATCGACGGTGTCGGGCAGCTCGACCGAGTAGCCGTCGGCCTTCAGCGCGGCCAGGGTGTGGTGCAGCGACTCGAACACCGAAAGGTGCGCGGCCGTGCCGATGTTGCCGGCGTTGGGCGGGAAGTTGAACAGCACGATCGCCACCCGGCAGCGGGCGCGCTCGGCGCGACGCAGCGCCACCAGGCGCGATACCCGCGCGGCCAGCATCAGCGCACGCTCCGGGCACGAGCGCATGTCCTGCGCGGTGTCGGCGGGGCCGAAGGTGCAGCGGTGCGAGCAGCCGGTGCAGGTGACGCCCTGCGCGCCGGGGCGGCCGCCGAAGACCATGGGGCTGGTGGCGCCATCGAGCTCGGGGATGGCCACCATGATGGTGCTCTCCACCGGCATCAGGCCGCGGCCCGAACCGCCCCACTGGTCGAGGGTCTGGAACTCCACCGGATGGGCCGCCAGATAGGGCACATCGAGGCGCGACAGCGCCTCCTCGGCGGCATGCGAGTCGTTGTAGGCAGGGCCGCCGACCAGCGAGAAGCCGGTGAGCGAGACCACCGAGTCGACGAGGCTGCGGCCGTCCTTCATGAAGAAGCGCTCGATCGCCGGTCGGGCGTCGAGCCCGGCGGCGAAGGCCGGCACCACCCGCAGACCGCGGGCCTCGAGCGCGGCGATCACGCCATCGTAGTGGGCGGCGTTGCCCGAGAGCAGGTAGGAGCGCAGCAGCAGCACACCCACCGTGCCGGCGGCCTGGGGCGGCGCTGCGGGCAGGTCGTCGGCACGCTCGGAAAGCCGGCCCGGCATGCGCGGGTGGTACACGCCCACCTCGGGGTACTCCACCGGGTCGCCGGCGCGGCCCTGGCCGCGCAGCCCGCGGCGCGGGCCGTCGGCATAGCGGTCGATGAGGGCGCGCACCATGTTGAGCACGTTCTCCTCGGAGCCGCCGAGCCAGTACTGCAGCGTGAGGAAGTAGGTGCGGACATCCTGCGCGGTGCCGGGAATGAAGCGCAGCATCTGCGGAATGCGCCGCAGCATCTTCATCTGCGCCGCGCCGCCGGTGGCCGCCTTCTGGCGGCTGTCGCCGCGCAGGCGCTTGAGCAGCGCCAGCGGCCCGGAAGCCGGCTTGCCCATGTCGAAGCGGCCGACGCGGGTCAGGCGCACCACCTCGGCGGCCGACATCATGCAGATCATCGCGTCGCACTGGTCGCGACGCGCCTGCAGCGCCGGCAACAGGGGGAGGAAGTGATCCTCCATGAAGAGCATGGTGGCGATCACGATGTCGCCCGCGGCGATGTCGGCGAGGCAGCGCTCCAGGCCGGCCGGATCGGCGCTCCACTCGGAGGCCGCGTGCAGGCTGAGCACCAGCCCGGGAAACTGGCGTCGCAGCCCGGCGGCCGCCCGCTCGGTGGCGCTGGCCAGGTGCGTGTCCATCGTCACGATGACGACGCGCACCGGGGTCCGGTCAGCGGCCGAAGTGCGCTTTGGCGTCATAGAGGGTCTCGACGGTGATCAGCGCCACGCCGCGTTCCTGGGCGAACCGCTCGGTGTTGCGCCGTGCCTTGCCGCGCACGAAGAAGGGGATCTTCTGGAGCTCGGCGCGGGCGTCGTCGGACCAGGCGAGGTCATTGGCGGCAGCCGCTTGCGACTCGGCGGCGGGGCTGCCGGCCTCGGCCCGCGCGGGGGCAAGCGTCGTCGGCTCCTGCACCACCGCGACCGCCGACTCGCCCCGGCCCGGCATCGCCCGACCGAGATGCGAGGCCGGCGCCTCGGCGTGGAACTCGAAGTCGTCGCGGAACATGCCCAGCAGGTGCTCCTCGAGGCCCATCATCAGCGGCTGCACCCAGGTATCGAAGAGCACATTGGCGCCCTCCAGGCCCATCTGCGGCGCATAGCGGGCGGGGAAGTCCTGCACGTGCACCGGCGCGGAGATCACCGCGCAGGGCAGGCCCAGGCGCTTGGCGATGTGGCGCTCCATCTGGGTGCCGAGCACCAGATCGGGTTGCAGGGCGGCCACCCGCTCCTCGACCTCGAGGTAGTCGTCGGTGATCAGCGGCTCCACGCCGTAAACCTTGGCGGCCTCGCGCACCTCGCGGGCGAACTCGCGGCTGTAGGTGCCCAGCCCCACCACCGTGAAGCCGAGCTCGGTGGCGGCGAATCGGGCCGCCGCCACGGCGTGGGTGGCATCGCCGAAGACGAACACCCGTTTGCCGGTGAGGTAGGTGGAATCGACCGAGCGTGAGTACCAGCGCGCGTTCTGCGGCAGGCGCGCGATCGCCGGCTCGGGGTCGATGCCGACCAGGGCTGCGGCCTCGCGCAGGAAGGCCAGCGTGGCCGCGATGCCGATCGGCACGGTGCGCGTCATGGGCTGGCGCAGGGTGCGCGAGAGCCACTGCGCCGCCTGCATGCCGGTCTCGGGATAGAGCACCACATTGAAGTCGGCCTGGCCGAGCCGCGCGATCTCGTCGGGGCCGGCGCCCAGAGGCGCGACCACATTCACATCGATGCCGATCTCGGCCAGCAGGCCGGTGATCTCGCGAACGTCATCGCGGTGACGAAAGCCCAGGGCGGTGGGTCCGAGCAGATTGCACGAGGGCCGCTCGCCCTCGGCGCGCGGCGCCCGCGCCTCGGTGGAGGCAAGCCGGCGCACCACCTGGTAGAAGGTCTCGGCCGCGCCCCAGTTCTCCTTGCGCTGGTAGGAGGGCAGCTCGAGGGGCACCACCGGCACCGGCAGGGCGAGCGCCGCAGCCAGACCGCCGGGGTCGTCCTGGATGAGTTCGGCGGTGCACGATGCGCCCACCAGCATCGCCTTGGGCGAGAAGCGCTCGAAGGCCTCGCGCGCCGCGTTCTTGAACAGCTCGGCGGTGTCGCCGCCGAGGTCGCGCGCCTGGAAGGTGGTGTAGGTGACCGGCGGGCGCCGCGGCAGCCGCTCGATCATGGTGAAGAGCAGGTCGGCGTAGGTGTCGCCCTGCGGCGCATGCAGCACGTAGTGGACATCGCGCATGGCGGTGGCCACACGCATGGCGCCGACATGCGGCGGGCCTTCATAGGTCCAGAGGGTGAGCTGCATGGGGTCGGCCGATCAGATGGCCAGGCGGTCGCGACGGACCAGGGGCCGGGCGAACAGCTCGGCGAGATCGCCGGCCTGGTCATAGCCGTGCACCGGCGTGAAGACCAGCTCGATCGACCACTTGGTGGTCATGCCGCGGGCCTCCAGGGGATTGGCAAGGCCCAGGCCGCACACCACGATGTCGGGTTGCGCCTGCAGGCAGCGATCGAGCTGGCGTTCGACATCCTGGCCTTCGGACAACTGGACATCCGCGGGCAGCAGCGCCAGCTCGGCAGCAAGATGCTGGCGGTGCAGGTAGGGCGTGCCCACCTCCAGCGGCAGCATGCCGAGCTCACGGGCGAGGAAACGCGCCAGCGGGATCTCGAGCTGGGAATCGGGGAAGAAGAAGATGCGCCGGCCGCTCAGACGCTCGCGGTGATGCGCCAGCGCCCGGCGGGCGCGGTCACGCGGCGCTCGGGTGACCGCCTCGAAGCGTTCGTCGGACACGCCCCAGGCCTGGGCTGCTGCGCGCAGCCAGGCGGTGGTGCCCTCCTCGCCGAAGGGGAAGGGCGCGGCCAGACGGGTGGCGCCGCGGTCTTCGAGGGCGCGGGCGGTGTCGGCCAGGAAAGGCTGGGCAAGCAGGTAGCGGGTGCCCGGACCCACGCGCGGCACCGCGCCGGAACGACGCGGCGGCAGGAAATCCACCGGGCCGATGCCCAGCTCGCCGAACAGCCGACGGAACTGGTCTTCGACGACATCGGGCAGCGCGCCCACCACCAGCAGCTCGGCCGCCTCGGCGGGGGCTTCGGCCATGGCCGGCACCATCGACGCGAGGCAGGCATCCTCGCCCTGAGTAAAGGTGGTCTCGATGCCGCTGCCGGAGTAGCTCAGGATGCGCACTTCCGGCGAGAAGCGCTGCGACAGGCGCGCTGCGGCACGGGAGAGGTCGAGCTTGATGACTTCGGAGGGACACGAGCCGACCAGGAACAGCAGCTTGATCTCGGGCCGGCGCGACAGCAGCCGGCTGACCACCCGATCGAGCTCTTCGTTGGCATCGGCCAGGCCGGCGAGATCGCGGTCGTCGATGATCGCGGTGGCAAAGCGCGGCTCGGCGAAGATCATGACGCCGGCGGCCGACTGGATCAGGTGAGCGCAGGTGCGCGAGCCGACCACCAGGAAGAACGCGTCCTGGATCTTGCGATGCAGCCAGATGATGCCGGTGAGGCCGCAGAAGACCTCGCGCTGGCCGCGCTCGCGCAGCACCGGCGCGCTTTCGCAGCCGCCCTCGGCGACCACCGGGATGGGCACACGCGCGTTCATGCGACACCTCGGGCAGTCTGGCCGGCCAGACCGGCCGCCTCGAGCCGGGCTGCACGCAGCTTGAGCAGGAACTGCCCGGCATTGATCACATAGGTGAAATAGGCGGCGAGCGCCAGCAGCATCTGCTCACGCGCGCCCAGGACATCGGTGACCAGGGCCACCAGGTAGGCGGTGTGCAGGGCCAGCACCGCCATGCTCACCATGTCTTCCCAGTAGAAGGCCGGGGCGAAGAGGTAGACGCCGAACACGTCCTTCTCCCACAGGCAGCCGGTGATCATGATCGTGTACAGGGTGAGGGTCTTGACCACCACCGAGACAGCCGCCGCAAGCTGCCCTTCGCCGGTGATCAGGAAGCGCGCGATCAGGCCGAGGCTGACCAGGAACACCAGGAACTGGATGGGGGCCAGCACGCCCTGCACCAGCGTCCAGCGCGAGGCGTCGCGGCGGGCGCGTTCGGCAGGGGTGTAGAGCCCGCGACGCGGTCCGTCGAGCGGGGACGACCGGGTCTGAACGAGGCCTGTCGGCGTGGTGTCCATGAGCGCAATCTAGACGCCGCCCTCCCTGATGTCAATTATTCTTGACATCAATTGTCCATGACACTACCGTGACACTCCGTTCGCTGGCTTGACACTGCCGGATGACAACCGCGACACTGGTTCCGCTCCTCGTGGAACCGAGTCCCGGTCGGCGTTACAGACCCTGCGAGCGGTGGCTTCTGACGGCAGGAAGAAAAATCGATCGGGATCCACCGCATGCCGATGCGGTGTCAGGTGGCCGAGTCCCCGCGCGGGGGTCGGCGAAGGAGGAAGCAGATGGACCGGTCCGGACAGGAGAGTCCTGCAGCCGAGGCCCAGGGGTCGAGGTCCCCCATGGGTTACGAGGGCTGGGACCAGGAGCCCGACGCCGCCGATCGCGAGACGTTCCAGAATCGCCTCAAAGCGACGATCGAGGCCGAACTCATTCCGCGCCTGATGCTCATGATGCGGGTAGTGCCGCCCTCCCGCGGCCTGCGAGCCCCCGGCGTGTCAGAGACCTTCTCCCTCGATCCGGAAACCTTCGCCCGGCGTCTGCTGTCCGACGAGGACAGCGCCTGCGCCGAGGTCGAGCGCGCCCTGCGTGACGGCTCGATCGACTTCCTCGGTTTCTGCGAGCGCCTGGTGGTGCCCACCGCGCGCCTGCTGGGCGCCATGTGGGTGGAAGACAGCTGCGACTTCACCCAGGTCACCCTGGCGGTGTGGCGGCTGCAACGGCTGGTGGCCGATCACGAGCAGTCGGGCGATGCCCCGGCCGCGCCGGCGCTCGCCCCCGGCCGCATCCTGCTCTCGTCGATGCCCGGCGCCCAGCACTCGCTGGGGCTGTCGGTGCTGGCCGGCACCTTCCGGCGCGCCGGCTGGGATGTGCGCGCCGAGCCCTGCCTGGGCGTCGACGCATTGACCCGGCTGCTGGCTGCCGACGCATTCCATCTGGTGGGTCTGTCAGCCAGCCTGCAGGCCGATCTCGAGCCGATGCGCTCGGTTATCATCGCGCTCCGTCAGTCGTCTCGGAATCCGACGGTAGGGGTGATGGTGGGCGGTCCGCTGCTGCTGCAGGTGCCCGACCTGTCCTCCCGTGTCGGCGCCGATCTCAGCGCGCCGGACGCCGCCTCGGCGGTGACGGCCGCGCAAGCCTACCTCGCCGCCCGGCATCGCCAGTCCTAGCCATGTCCGCGTCCGACCGCCGTCGCCCGTCTCGCGCAACCCCCTTCCCCCGAAAGTCGCTGTGACCCAAGCTCGCCCGGTGGACCAGACCATCGCCGGTCTGCGTCCGGCCGACACAGCCTCGCTGATCGCCGCTGCGGCCGATGTCGCCCTGCTGCTCGACAATCAGGGCGTCATCCGCGATGTCTCGGTCGCCAGCCAGGACCTCGCCGAGCTGGTGCGGCCCGACTGGATCGGCCGGCCCTGGCTCGACACGGTCACCCTGGAGAGCCGGCCCAAGGTCGAGGCTCTCCTCAAGGGCACCGACGCCACCGCCAAGCCGCGCTGGCGTCACATCAACCACCCCGGCAACCGCGGCGATTCCATGCCGGTGCTGTACTCCATCGTGCGCGCCGGCACGGCCGGGCAGATGCTCGCCATCGGCCGCGACCTGCGCCAGTTCACCGCCATCCAGCAACGGCTGGTCAGCGCGCAGCAGGCCATGCAGCGCGATTACGCCCGGCTGCGCCAGATGGAGATGCGCTACCGCGCGCTTTTCGAGGTGGTGTCCGAGCCGGTGCTGGTGGTCGATGGCGGCACGCTGCGCGTCACTGAAGCCAATCCGGCGGCAGCGCGGCTCTTCGACGAGACCGTGCGCCGCCTGGTCGGTCGGCCGGTGGCCGACTGCGTCGAGGCCGGTGGCCGCCCGGTGCTGCTCTCGCTGCTCGAGACCGTGCGCAGCGGCAAGCAGGCCGAGCCGCTGGCGCTGACCCTGGCCCGCCCCGAGCCGACGCCGGTGGAGGTCTCGGCCACGGTCTTCCGCCCGGATGCCGGCGTGCTCTTCCTGGTGCGGCTCTCGGTGGGTGCGGGCACCGCCGTCGGCCAGCCCTCGGGCACCCAGAGCTCGGTCATGCAGGCCATCGACGCCGTGCCCGATGCGCTGGTGGTCACCGACCCGGGCGGGCAGATCCTCTACGCCAACACCAGCTTCGCCGAGATGGCCGAGCTCGACTCCACCGATCAGGCCGTGGGCGACCCCCTCGACCGCTGGCTTGGCCGCTCCGGTGTCGACCTCGGCGTGCTGATGTCCAACCTGCGGCGCAACGAGGCGGTGCGGCTGTTCCCCACCGTGATCCGCGGCCGCTTCGGCAACGAGACCTCGGTCGAGGTCTCGGCCGCCGCCGCCAACGGCGGCAAGCTCGCCTGCCTGGGCTTCACCATCCGCGATGTCAGCCGGCGCCTGAGCCCTGAGGGCACCGGCAATCCGCGGCTGTCGCAGTCGGTGGGACAGCTCGCCGATCTCGTCGGGCAGATGCCGCTCAAGGACATCGTCGGCGAGACCACCGACCTCATCGAGCAGATGTGCATCGAATCGGCGCTGCAGCTCACCCGCGACAACCGTGCTGCGGCAGCCGAGATGCTCGGGCTCTCCCGCCAGAGCCTGTATGTCAAGCTGCGCCGCTACGGCCTGGGCGATCCTCAGGCCGGCGACGGGCACTAGCCGCCGCCGGCCATGGAGCGGTCGCCGCCGCTGGCCGCTCACCCCCGCGACACCGCTGCCAGCCCGGCGGCCGGACCGGCGCCGGTGGTGCTCTTCTGCCTCTTCGACATCGCGCCGCGCTTCCGGCTGTGGGGCTGGTCGCGCTTCGTGGTCGGCCGCTTCGCGCTGCGCGGCGTGCCGGGGCTGCGCTTCGTCAAGGTGCTGGGCAGCGGTCATGAAGGCCGCTTCGGCCTGAAGCCCAGCGCCTCGATCACCGGCCTGTTCTGCGTCTTCGATGACGCCGCCAGCGCCAACGCATTCACCGCGCCCGGGGGCCCGCTGCAGGCCTGGCGCAAGCGCGCCGGCGACCACTTCTGCGTGCGCCTGCATCCCTGGTCGAGCCGCGGCAGCTGGTCGGGCATGCGCCTGCCGGTCACCGCAGTCGCGCCGGCCCAGGGGCCCGTGGCCTCCCTCACCCGCGCCTCCATCCGGCCGAGCCGGGCCGCCGCCTTCTGGGGCATGGAGCCGGCCGCCGAGCGCGCGCTCACCGGCGTACGCGGCTGTCGACTGGCGGTGGGCGTGGGCGAAGCACCGCTGCTGCGCCAGGCCACCTTCAGCCTGTGGGACAGCGTGGCCGACATGAACGACTACGCGCGCCAGGGCGCGCACCAGGCCGCCATCCGCGCCGCGGCCGAGCGCGGCTTCTTCTCCGAGTCGATGTTCGTGCGCTTCGTGCCCGAGCGGCTCGAGGGCTGCTGGCAGGGTCGCACGCTTGGCTGAGCACCGTGTGGTGGTCATCGGCGCGGGCGCGGCCGGCCTGAGTGCGGCCATCGATCTCGCCCGTCGCGGCCTGTCGGTCACGGTGCTCGAGCGCGCGGCCGAACCCGGCGGCAAGCTGCGCCAGGTGCACGCGCTGGGCGCCGGCATCGACAGCGGTCCCACGGTGTTCACCATGCGCTGGGTGTTCGAGTCGCTGTTCGCCGATGCCGGCGTGCGGCTCGACGAGGCGCTCGCCCTCACCCCGCTGAGCGTGCTGGCCCGCCATGCCTGGGGTGAGGGCGGCCGGCTCGACCTGTTCGCCGACCGTGAGCGTTCGGCGCAGGCGATCGGCGAGTTCAGCGGCCCCCAGGAGGCGCGCCGCTTCCTCGCCTTCTGCGAGCAGGCGGCCGCGGTCTATCGCACCCTGGAGGGCCCGTACATCCGCTCGGCCCGGCCCACGCTGACCGGGCTCACCCGCGCGCTCGGCCCGGCAGGCCTGGCCACACTCTGGCGGCTGGGGCCGCTGCAGACGCTCTGGCGCTCGCTCGCCCGGCACTTCCACGATCCGCGCCTGCAGCAGCTCTTCGGCCGCTACGCCACCTACTGTGGCGGCTCGCCGATGCGCGCGCCGGCCACGCTGATGCTGGTGGCCCAGGTCGAGATGGACGGGGTCTGGGCGGTGCGCGGCGGCATGATCGCGCTGGCGCGCGCGCTGGCCGGCCTGGCGCAACGCCATGGCGCGCAGATCCGCTGTCAGGCGCACTGCGAACGCATCCTCGTGGAGGGCGGGCGGGTGCGCGGCGTGCTGCTGGCCGACGGCGAACGCCTGGCGGCCGACTCGGTGGTGTTCAACGGCGATGTCGGCGCGCTGGCCGGCGGCCTGCTCGGCGAGGCCGCCCGGCCGGCCACCCGGCCGGTGCCGCCCGGCGCGCGCTCGCTGTCGGCACTGACCTGGTCGATGAACGCGCCGACCGAAGGCTTTCCGCTGCTGCACCACAATGTCTTCTTCGACCAGGACTACGCCAGCGAGTTCAGCGATGTGTTCGGGCGCGGCCAGCTGCCGCGCCGGCCCACGGTCTATCTCTGCGCCCAGGACCGGCTCGACCACGACGCCGCCCCGGCGGCAGCCGGCGAGCGGCTGCTCTGCCTGGTGAACGCGCCGCCGGTGGGCGACCGACGCGCTTTCGAGCCGCCCGAGATCGAGGCCTGCGCCGAGCGCGCCTTCGGCCTGCTCGCGCGCTGCGGGCTGCAGGTGACGCGCAACGCGGCCAATGCCGTGGTCACCACGCCGGCCGACTTCGAGCGGCTGTTCCCAGCCACCGGGGGTGCGCTCTACGGCCGCGCCTCCCATGGCTGGATGACGCCCTTCGCGCGGCCGGGCTCGGCCAGCCGGATCCCGGGCCTGTGGCTGGCCGGCGGCAGCGTGCATCCCGGCCCGGGCGTGCCGATGGCGACGCTCTCCGGCCGGCTGGCGGCCCAGGCCCTGATCGCCGGGCTCGGCGGTTCCGCTTAGGCCCGCGTCATGTAAGCAGAGATTGACGCCTGCCGGTGTCATGGGCAGACTGCATCGATGTCCCGGCCCGCGCTGTCCACCGTCACCGAGCTGCTCAAGCCCATCACCTGGTTTCCGCCGATGTGGGCGTTCGCCTGCGGGGTGGTGGCCTCGGGTGTGTCGCCGGTGGAGCGCTGGCCGATGGTGCTGGTGGGCGTGCTGCTGGCCGGGCCGCTGGTCTGCGCCACCAGCCAGGCCGTCAATGACTGGTTCGACCGCCATGTCGATGCCATCAACGAGCCGCATCGGCCCATCCCCTCGGGCCGGATGCCCGGGCGCTGGGGCCTGTACATCGCCATCGGCTGGAGCGTGCTGTCGCTGCTGGTGGCCAGCGCGCTCGGCCCCTGGGGCTTCGGGGCGGCGCTGGTCGGCCTCGCGCTGGCCTGGGCCTACAGCGCGCCGCCCATCCGGCTGAAGCTGAACGGCTGGCTGGGCAATGCCGCCTGCGGCCTGTGCTACGAGGGCCTGGCCTGGGTCACCGGCGCGGCGGTGATGGCCGGCGGCACCATCCCCGATGCCCGTTCGCTCGGCCTGGCTGCGCTCTACAGCCTGGGCGCGCACGGCATCATGACCCTGAACGATTTCAAGTCGGTGGAAGGCGACCGGCGCATGGGCGTGGGCTCGCTGCCGGTGCGCCTGGGCATCGACCGCGCCGCGCGCGTCGCCTGCTGGACCATGGCCCTGCCGCAGGTCGCGGTGATCGGTCTGCTGCTGTCCTGGGAACGGCCGGCGCATGCCGCCGGTGTGGCAGCGCTGCTGGTCGCCCAGGCGGCACTCATGCGCTGGTTCGTCGCCTCGCCCAGCCGGCGCGCCCTGCCCTACAGCGGCTTCGGCGTACCGCTGTTCGTCGCCGGGATGATGGTCAGCGCCTTCGCGCTGCGCTCCCTCGGAGGAAGCTGACATGAGCGGTGCGCCTTTCGGCTGGTGGGCCATCGTCCGCCTGGGCCTGGTCCAGATGTCGCTGGGCGCGATCGTCGTGCTCACCACCTCCACGCTCAACCGCGTCATGGTGGTCGAGCTCGCGCTGCCGGCCCTGCTGCCCGGGCTGCTGGTGGGCGTGCACTACGCCATGCAGGGGCTGCGGCCGCGCATGGGCTTCGGCTCCGATGTCGGCGGCCGGCGCACGCCCTGGATCGCCGGCGGCATGGCGGTGCTGGCGCTGGGTGGTGTGGCCGCGGCCGGCGCCACCGCACTGATGGCTACCGAGCCGGTGGCCGGCACGCTGGCCGCAGTGCTGGCCTTCGCCACCATCGGCGTGGGCGTGAGCGCGGCCGGCACCTCGCTGCTGGTGCTGCTCGCCAAGCGCGTGCCCGAGCCGCGGCGGGCGGCCGCGGCCACCATCGTCTGGCTGATGATGATCATGGGCTTTGCGGTCACGGCCGGCGTGGCCGGCCGGCTGCTCGACCCCTACTCGCCGCAACGGCTGATCGCGGTCACCAGCGTGGTCGCGCTGTGTGCGGTGCTGCTCACGCTGGCCGCGCTCTTTCGCCTGGAAGGCCGGGCTGCGCCCGGTGCCGAGCCCGGCCAGCCGCGGCCACGCTTTCGCGAGGCGCTGGCCGAGGTCTGGGCCGAACCCCAGGCGCGCCGCTTCACGGTCTTCGTGTTCGTGTCGATGCTCGCCTACAGCGCCCAGGACCTCATCCTCGAGCCCTTCGCGGGCGCAGTGTTCGGCTACTCGCCGGGCGAGTCCACCCAGCTCGCTGGTCTGCAGCACGGCGGTGCCTTCGCCGGCATGCTGCTCGCCGCCTTCGCCGGCAGCCGGCTGGCCGGGCGGCAGCTCGGCACGCTGCGGGCCTGGACCATCGGCGGCTGCCTCGCCTCGGCGCTCACCCTGGCCGGGCTGGCCGGTGCCGGCCTGAGCGAAGGCGAGTGGCCGCTGCGGGCCAATGTCTTCGCGCTGGGCGTGGCCAACGGCGCCTTCGCCATCGCCGCCATCGCCTCGATGATGCGCCTGGCCGGCGAAGGCCACGCCCGCCGAGAGGGCGTGCGCATGGGCCTGTGGGGCGCAGCGCAGGCGCTGGCCTTCGGCATCGGCGGGCTGGCCGGTGCGGCCGCCAGCGACCTTGCCCGCTGGCTGATCAGCACCACCGGCTGGGCCTACGCCACGGTCTTCGCGCTGGAGGGGCTGCTGTTCGTGGCTTCTGCCGTGCTCGCCGCCCGCATCGGCCGTGCCGACAGCGGCGAATTCCGCATCGACCCGGCCGATTCCGGCCGGCCCGCCGGCCCCCGGGTCGGCGAACTGCGGGTTGCCCCGCTTGAAAGGGGCTGACATGCCCGATACCGGACACGCGGCGCCCCCGGCCGACGAAACCTTCGATGTGGTGGTGGTGGGCGGTGGCCCGGCCGGCGCCACCGCCGCGCAGGAGCTCGCCAGCAAGGGCCGCAAGGTGCTGCTGCTTGATCGCGCCGGGCGCATCAAGCCCTGCGGTGGGGCGATCCCGCCGCGGCTGATCCGCGACTACGCCATCCCCGACTCCCAGCTGGTGGCAAGGGCCACCTCGGCGCGCATGGTCTCGCCGCGCTCGGCCCATGTCGACATCCCGATCGAGAACGGCTTCGTGGGCATGGTCGATCGCGACCAGTTCGACGAGTGGCTGCGCCAGCGCGCCGCTGCCGCCGGCGCGGTGCGCCGCACGGGCCAGTTCGAGCGCATCGAGCGCGACCCAGACGGGGTGGCCGTGGTGCACTACCAGCACCGCGAGCGCCTGCGCCCCGGCGAGGGCGTGCCGGCGCGGGTGCGGGCCCGCACCATCATCGGCGCCGATGGCGCGAAGTCGGGCGTGGCGCGCCAGGCCGTGCCCGGCGCCGAGAACACCCGCTATGTGTTCGCGTATCACGAGATCATCGCCGCGCCGGCCCGGCCGCCGGCGGGCTACGACGGATCGCGCTGCGATGTCTGGTACCAGGGCTCGCTCTCGCCCGATTTCTACGGCTGGGTCTTCCCGCACGGCAACACCCTCTCGGTGGGCACCGGCAGCGCCGACAAGGGCTTCTCGCTGCGCAACGCGGTGGGGCGCCTGCGCGAGGCCGCCGGCCTGGCCGACGCACCCACCCTGCGCCGCGAGGGCGCGCCGCTGCCCATGAAGCCGCTGCGGCGCTGGGATAACGGCCGCGATGTCGTGCTCGCCGGCGATGCCGCGGGCGTGGTCGCGCCCGCCTCCGGCGAGGGCATCTACTACGCGATGGTCGGCGGCAGCCTGGCTGCCGACGCGATCGACGAACTGCTGCGCACCGGCGACGCCCGCGCGCTGGCCGGCGCACGACGGCGCTTCATGCGCGCCCACGGCAAGGTGTTCTGGGTGCTGGGCATCATGCAGCGCTTCTGGTACTCGAGCGACGCGCGACGCGAGCGCTTCGTGAGCATCTGCCGCGACAAGGACGTGCAGCAGCTCACCTTCGAGTCGTACATGAACAAGGAGCTGGTGCGCCGCAAGCCGATCGCCCATGTGCGCATCTTCCTGAAGGACATGGCCCACCTGCTCGGGCTGGCGCGGGTCTGAGCGGCATGACCTCGCCCGCCGGGCCGGGCGGCCTGCTCGCCGCGGTGGGCATGCCCGATGTCCTGCTGCTGGTCGACGCGGTGATCGCCTTCACCCTGCTCGAGACCCTGCTGCTGCTGGCCTGGCGCCGATACAGCGGCCGCGGCATCGCCCCCCGGCCGCTGCTGAGCACCATGGCAAGCGGCCTCACGCTGATGGCCGCGCTGCGCGCGGTGGTGGCGGGCGCGCCCTGGCCCTGGCTGGTGGCCTGCCTGATGGCCGCCGGCGTGGCCCACGCGATCGACCTGCGGATCCGCTGGCGGGGCTGAGCCGTGGCCGGGGCCCGGGCCCGCGCGGCCGACGCGGCAGGCCGCTCGACCGATACCGGAAACCGACCATGACCCGCCCTGATCCGCGGCCGGTATGATCCGGCCCTGCCCATGAACCCCGACCCGTCCCGCACCACGGCCATCCCGGGTCCGCCCGATGCCGGACCGCGCCAGCCCTCGATGATGCGCAACGCGCTCTGGCTGACGGTACGCCGCATCACGGTGCTCGCCGCGGCCACCGACGCGGTTTTCTTCCTGCTTTTCTGGGCGATCGGCTCGTCGCTGCTGCAGTGGGTGAATGTGGCCAGCATGGCGATCTACGGGCTGGCCTGGTGGCTCAGCCGGGACCGGTTGAATCGCGTCTCGATCGTGCTGATCTGGGTCGAGGTGCTCAGCCACGCGGCGCTCGGTTCGCTCATCCTCGGCTGGGGCAGCGGCTTCCACTACTTCCTGATGATGTTCATCCCGGCCATCGCGGTCAGCACCCGCCCGCGCCGGGCCGTGCCCGCGCTGGCCCTGCTGCTCGCCTTCTACCTCGGGCTGGAGCGGCTGTGCGTGCTGCTCGGACCGCTGCAGCCGGTGTCCCCGCTCAGCCTGGCCGTCGTGCACGGCCTGAACCTGTCGATCGTGTTCGCCATGTTCACGGCGATCACCATCGCCTATGTGGGACTGGTTCGCGGCGCGGAGCGCCGGCTCGAACACATGGCCACCCGTGACCCGCTCACCCGTCTGTCCAACCGCCGGCACTTCTGGCTGCAGGCCGAACAGCGCGCCGCCCAGGGCCCGGCAGGCGGGCCGATGGCGCTGGTGCTGGTCGATGTCGACCATTTCAAGCAGATCAACGACACCCATGGCCACGCCGTGGGCGACGAGGTGCTCACCGGCATCGCCGAACGGCTGCGCGAGGCCTGCCGCGACCATGATGTGGTTGCGCGCTGGGGCGGCGAGGAGTTCCTGCTGCTGCTCACCCGCACCGATCTCGACGGCGGCCGACGCGCGGCCGAGCGCATCCGCCAGTCGATCGCCACGCAGCCGCTGTCGGCTTCGCGGCCGGCGCTGCGGGTGACGGTGTCGGTGGGCGTGACCGAATCACTGGCCGCCGAGCCCCTCGGCGAGGGCATCGCCCGCGCCGACCGCGCGCTCTACCGCAGCAAGCAGGCCGGCCGCGACCAGGTCACGACCGAGCCGAGCTGAGTTCGGCCGGGGCGCTCTCGCGCAGGCGGCGGATCGCCGAGCTCACCCGGGTGGGGTCGTCGGAGCGCAGCAGACGCGCCACCCGCGGGGCCAGCCAGCGGGTGTCCGACTGCAGCACCTCGCGCTTGACCGGCAGCAGGCTGGCGGTGTGCATGGAGAACTGCTGCAGGCCCATGCCGAGCAGCAACCGGGTGGCATCGACCTCGCCGGCCATCTCGCCGCACACCGACACCGGCTTGCCGGCCCGCCGCGCCTCGCGGATGGTCATGGCGATCAGCCGCAGCACCGCCGGGTGGAAGGGATCGTAGAGCGGCGCCACGGTGTGGTCGGCACGATCGATCGCCAGCGTGTACTGGATGAGGTCGTTGGTGCCGATGGACAGGAAGTCCAGGCGGCTGAGGAACAGCCGCGCCGAGAGCGCCGCAGCGGGCACCTCGATCATGCCGCCCACCGGCACGCCCGCGCCGTCGTGCAGGCCACGCTCGCGCAGCTGCTCGCGGGCCTGCGCGATCATGGCCAGGGAATGATCGATCTCGTGACGGTGGGCCAGCATGGGAATCAGCAGCCGCACCGGCCCGTGCTCGGCCGCGCGCAGGATGGCCCGCAGCTGCGCGAGGAACATATCGGGCTCGGCCAGGCAGAAGCGGATGGCCCGTTGGCCCAGCGCCGGGTTGGGCGACAGACCGGCATTCGGCGGTTCGAGCGCCTTGTCGGCGCCGATGTCGAGCGTGCGGATGGTCACCGGCTTGCCGCGCATGGCCAGCACCGCGGCGCGGTAGGCCTCGTACTGCTCGTCTTCGGCGGGCAGGTCGCGCCGGTTCATGAACAGGAACTCGGAGCGGAACAGCCCGATGCCGTCGGCGCCGAGGTCGCGCGCCTGCTGCGCCTCCTCGGGCAGCTCGATGTTTGCATGCAGCTCGACGCGGGTGCCGTCACGGGTGTCACCCGGCACCGAGACCAGGCCGAGCAGCTTCTCGCGCTCGGCCAGGTCGGCGGCCTGCCGACGACGATACTCGGCCAGCAGCGGCTCGTCGGGGGCGACGATCACCACACCGGCCTCGCCGTCAAGCACCAGCCAGTCGTCGTCCTCGATGAGTTCGCTGGCGCTGCCCAGGCCGACCACCGCCGGCAGATTCATGCTGCGCGCCAGGATGGCGGTGTGCGAGGTGGTACCGCCGAGGTCGATGGCAAAGCCCAGCGCCGAGCGCAGCGCCAGCATGTCGCCGGGCGCGATGTCGGAGGCGACATAGATGGCCGGCTCGCCCATGCCGTGACGGCTGCGCATGCCGGCCAGCGCCTTGAGCGCGCGGTCGGTCACCTGCTGCACATCGCGCCCGCGCTCACGCAGATAGGGATCGTCGAAGCCGGCGAACTGCTCGGCGAGCTCATCGGCCTGATGCGAGAGCGCCCACTCGGCGTTCCAGCCCTGGGCCTGGACCAGGGTGAGCGCAGCCTCGGCGAGCGAGGGATCGTCGAGGATCATGGAGTGGACCTCGAGCAGCGCCCGCGCCTCGGGCGGGGCCTCGGGCGGCAGCTCGTCGGCGAGCGCGGCAAGGTCGGCCTTGACCTCGCCCAGGGCGCGCCGCAGACGGGCCTGCTCGGCGCCGCGCAGCTCCTCGGCGACCCGGTAGCGTGCGATGTCGAAGCGGCGCGACTCGAGCACGCGCGCACGGCCGATGACGATGCCGCCGCCGATGCCCGTGCCGCACAGGGTGAACACTCAGATCTCCTCGCCGAAGCCGTCGGCCACGAGCTGCGCGAGCGCGGCGGCGGCCGCGTCCTCGTCGGGGCCGCTGGCCTCGATGACCAGGGTGGTGCCCCTGGCCGCGGCCAGCATCATCACGCCCATGATGCTCTTGGCGTTGATGCGGCGTGCGCCCTTGGCCATCCAGACATCGGACTGGAAGCGGGTGGCAAGCTGCGCCACCTTGGCCGAGGGCCGGGCATGCAGCCCGAGCTTGTTGACCACCACCGCTTCAACGCTGCGCATCGGGGTCTCCGGGGACAGGGGCCGCATGCGGCTCGCAGGGCACTTCGATGATCGCGCCCTTGGCGCTGTCGATCAGCATGGCGGCCAGGGTCTCGAGAGGCGAACGCCGGTTGCCCAGCGCCTTGAGCAGCATGGGCAGGTTCACCCCGGCAATCACCACCGATCGCCCGGGATCAGCCAGCCCGCGCGCAATGCGCGAGGGCGTGGCGCCGAAGACATCGGTGAGCACCACCACGCCGCTGCCGTCATTGATGCGCGACATGAGGTCGCCGGCGGCGCGCACCGCCGCGGCCGGATCTTCATCGGGGATGACATCAAGGGCGGCGAGCTGCACCGGCAGGCGGCCGTAGATGTGGCGCGTGCAGTTGAGCAGCGCCGTGCCCAGGGGCTCATGGGAGACGATCAGGATGCCGATCATGGCCGCAATGATAAGAGACGGCGCCGCCGGCCTCAGCGCGGCCCGGCGGCGACCGCGCGCTCGAGCGCGTCGATGAACAGGCCGGCCACATCGAAACCGGTCTGGTCCATGATCTCGCGAAAGCAGGTCGGGCTGGTGACATTGACCTCGGTGAGGCTCTCGCCGATCACATCCAGGCCCACCAGCAGCAGCCCGCGGGCGGCCAGCACCGGTGCCAGGGCCTCGCCGATGCGGCGGTCACTGGCCGACAGTTCGCGGGCCACGCCGGTGCCGCCGGCCGCAAGATTGCCGCGCGCCTCGCCCTGCTTCGGGATGCGCGCGAGGCACCAGGGCACCACCGTGCCGCCGATCAGCAGCACCCGCTTGTCGCCGTCGACGATCTGCGGCAGATAGCGCTGGGCCATGACGGTGCGGGCGCCGAACTGGTTCATGGTCTCGATGATCACCGAGAGGTTCGGGTCATCGGCGCGGGCACGGAAGATCGAGGCACCGCCCATGCCATCGAGCAGCTTGAACACCGCCTCGCCGTGCTCGGCCGCGAAGGCGCGCAGCCGTGCCGGATCGCGGGTGACGATGGTGGGCGCAGTGAACTGCGCAAACTGCGCGATGCTCAGCTTCTCGTTGTGGTCGCGCACCGATCGCGGGTCGTTGAACACCCGCGCGCCCTCACGCACCGCGTGCTCGAGCAGGTAGGTGGAGTAGATGTACTCCATGTCGAAGGGCGGGTCCTTGCGCATCAGCACCGCGTCGAAGGCCTTCAGCGGCTGCTCGGTGTCGGCCTCCAGGCGATACCAGTCGGGCTGCGCACCGGTGACATCGGTGAGGTGCAGGCGACGGATGCGCGCGACCACGCTGCCGCCCACCAGCGAGAGTTCGCCCTGCTCGCAGACATGGATCTCATGGCCGCGGGCCTGGGCCGCGACCATCATCGTGTAGGTGGAATCCTTGTAGGTCTTGAGCGTGTCGAGCGGGTCGAGGACGATGGCGATGCGCACGGGCGATCTCCGGAAGGCGGGGTGGCGCGGCAGGCGCGCCGCGCGGGTGGGGCGGAGGCCGGCTCAGCCGTAGAGCGACTGGTCGGGGTCTGTCTTTTCGAGCTCGATGGCGGCGGCCAGCATCGCCAGCCGTGCCACCACGCCGTAGGCATAGAACCGATTCTGCGCCAGGTCGGGATCGGCGTCGCAGTCGGGCAGGTGGCAACTGGTGGCGAAGGGCAGCGGCACATGATGCGGTTCGGCCGCAGCGGCCTGCGCCTGCCCGCCGGCCTCGCCGTGCACCCGGTAGAAGCCGCCGACCACATACCGGTCGATCAGGTAGACCACCGGCTCGGCGGTGGCGCTGCCCAGGGTCTCGACGGTGGGCACGCCCTCCTGCAGCAGCAGGGCGCAGGGGCCGTCGGGGCACAGACGCTCGCGTTCGCGCGAGGGCAGGCGGCGCACCTCGCCGGTCTCGCGCACCGTGAGCGGCGGCGAGGGCGCATCACCGGCATCGGGCCGCAGCACCACGAAGGGTGCGCTCTGGACACCGTACTCGCGGTACTTCGCGCGGGTCTGGCGCAGCAGGGAATCGACCGCGCCCGCCACGCTGTCTTCGCCGGCGCGGGTGGTCAGATCGGCGCGCTCGCACAGGCCGTGAAGCGGCGAGATCAGCCACGGGTCGATCTCGAGCATCTTCGCGAAGCGCTTGGCCACCTCGCGGTAGGCGACGGCATGCTGGGAGCGGCGGCGCACCGGCCAGCCGGCATGCAGCGGCGGCAGCAGCACCTGCTCGTGCAGGTCGGCAAGCAGGGCCGGCGCGCCGGTGGCCAGATCGTCGTTGAGCAGGATGGAGCAGGGATCGAAGTCGGTGAGGCCCACCCGGCGACCCTGACGGCGCAGCGGCTCCAGCAGCAGCGCCGAGCCGTCGGGCAGCGCGATGCGCACCGGGTTGACGATGGCCGGATCGGGCGAGCCGAAGCGCACATTCAGACCGGTCTGGCGCAGGATGGCCGCCAGGCGGTGGATGCTTGCGAAGTAACCCGGCTCGCGCCGCCGCCGATCGGGGATGAGCAGCAGGTTGCGGGCATCGGGGCAGTACTTCTCGATCGCCGCCATGGCCGCCTGCACGGCCAGCGGCAGCGTGGTGTCCGAGAGCTGATCGAAGGCACCCGGAAACAGGTCGGCCTCCACCGGCGCGAGCTTGAAGCCGGCATTGCGCAGGCCCACCGAGCAATAGAAGGGCGGGGTGTGCTCCTGCCACTCCAGGCGCAGCCAGCGCTCGATCGCCGGCGTGGCCTGCAGGAAGCGCCGCTCCAGGTCGAGCAACGGGCCTTTCAGGGCGGTGATCAGGTGCGGAACCATCGCGGGCGGCGGCTTTCGGCGGGCAAGGACGGGGCTGTGCGGACTGCGCGGCAGGCAGGGTGCGGCCGGTCGCCGCGCGACGCGCGAACAGCCTTGCGAACGGCAGCCGATGATTGTAGCCAAACAAAAAAAAGCGGGCTCCAGGAGGAGCCCGCTCGACCGGCCGCCGGTGAGGGTCGACTGCCGGTGATCCGGCCCCGCAGGGCCGACCGAGGAGGAGATGGGAAAGGGAGGTGAGCGATCAGTGGTGGTAGGCAGACTCGCCGTGCGAGGCGATGTCCAGGCCCTCGCGCTCTTCATCTTCGGCCACCCGCAGGCCGACGATCATGTCGACCAGCTTGTAGGAGATGTAAGCCACGACGCCCGACCAGACCACCGCCACGACCACCGCCTTGATCTGCGTCCACACCTGACCGCCGATCGAGTACTCGGCGGTCTGCATGGTCACCCAGTCGGGGAAGCCGATGCCGCCGAGCGAGGGCGCAGCGAACACACCGGTGAGGATGGCGCCGAGGATGCCGCCCACACCGTGCACGCCGAACACATCCAGCGAGTCATCGGCACCGAGCATGCGCTTGAGGCCGTTCACGCCCCACAGGCAGACCACGCCAGCCACCAGACCGATGATCAGGCCGCCCATCGGACCGACGAAGCCGCAGGCCGGGGTGATGGCGACCAGACCCGCCACCGCGCCCGAGGCGGCGCCGAGCATCGAGGGCTTGCCCTTGCCCATCCACTCGCCGAGCACCCAGGACAGCGTGGCGGCAGCGGTGGCGATCAGCGTGTTGACGAAGGCGAGCGCGGCCGCACCGTTGGCCTCGAGATTGGAGCCGGCATTGAAGCCGAACCAGCCCACCCACAGCAGCGACGCGCCGATCATGGTCATGGTCAGCGAGTGCGGGGCCATCGATTCCCTGCCGTAGCCCACCCGCTTGCCGATCACATAGGCGCCCACCAGGCCGGCCACACCGGCGTTGATGGGCACCACCGGGCCACCGGCGAAGTCGAGCGCGCCCACGGCCAGAGCAGACCGGCGTTGGCGGTGACCTTCTCGACCACATCGGCCGAGGTGAAGGCGTCCGGGTCGTCCCAGAACCACACCATGTGGGCCATCGGGACATACGAGAAGGTGAACCACAGCACCGTGA
>NZ_CEXFHW010000010.1:0-44427 GCF_982640115.1 Quisquiliibacterium sp.
GGATGCGCTCGGGCGTGCGCGAGCGGCCGCGGCCCATGGCGAGCAGGTACAGCCCGTAATAGGCGTCGCCGATGGCTTGTGCGCCCGGCGTGCCCGACATGGGCTCGCTGACCAGCAGCACGCCCTCGGGCGGCAGGGCGGCGCGTGCGGCCCGCAGGATGGTCAGCACGCGCTCGTCGGGGTGATCGAAGAGCACCCGGACCAGGGTGATGATGTCGGCGCCGGTGGGCAGCGGGTCGGTGAAGAAGCTGCCGCCGTGGGTGCGTACCCGGGAGGCGAGGCCGCGCTCGCCGAGCCGCTCGCGGGCGCGCTCGGCCACCGCCGGGAGGTCGAAGAGCATGAGCTCCAGGTGCGGGGCGCGCTCGGCCACCGCGGCCAGGAAGGTGCCCTCGCCGCCGCCGACATCGAGCAGCCGGCGATGCCCGCGCAGCGGGTAGGCGTCGAGCACCTGCTCCGAGACCAGCGGCTGCGAGGCCGACATCAGGGTGGAGTACTCGGCCACCTTGTCGAGGGCCAGCGCCTCGGGGCGTGCGCCCGGGTCGGTGTCGGCATAGGGCCAGTAGCCCGAGAGCGCGGTGGCCGGGCGTTCGCCGCGCAGCAGCGCCACCGGGTCGGCGAGATCCTGGTAGAGCGCGGCATGGTGCTCGACCATGGCTGCCACGGCGGGCAGCGCGACCATCGGCGCGCCCAGTGGGCCAAGGCCCCAGCGGCCGTCATCGTGGCGCTCGAGCAGACGCAGCGAGGCCGCGGCATGCAGCAGGCGCAGGGCGTTGTCCTCGGGCATGGCCAGGCGGTGAGCCAGCGCCGTGGCGGTTTCGGGGCCCCGGGCGAGCAGCTCGAACAGCCGCAGCCGCACGCAGGCGAACAGCACCTGCGAGTAGGTGAAGCCGGCGACGATGTCGAACAGCGCCCGTGACTCGCGGCGGGCCATCGGCCGGGTGAGCGGGAAGGCCGCCGCCCAGCGATGGAAGCGCGGGCTGCTGAACAGGCGGTTGCGCAGGCCGCGCCAGCGATCGCGCAGGCTCAGCGGGCCGGGCGAGGGCAGGCCGGCGCCCATCGGGGCGTGGTCGAGCGGCGGTGAGCCGGACACGGCGTGTTCCGGGCGGGCCGCGGCGTCAGGCGGCGACCCGGCGGGCCACGTCCTCGCACCAGGCGCGGGGCACGAGGCGCTCGGACTCGGCGCGCACCATCGCGCGCAGCAGCGGCGCGCCCGGGCACTCCGGCACCGCGGCGATCGCCCCGGCGACCAGGCCGTCGAAGTGCCGGATGGCGCCGTCGAGCCCGAGCTGGTGGGCGGCGCTGGGCCGGCCGAGGGCGGCGTCCTGGCCGACCGGCTTGCCCAGCACATCGGGTTCGCTGAGCACATCGCGGATGTCGTCGGCCACCTGATAGGCCTCGCCCAGGCGCTCGCCGAGCGGGCGCCAGGCCTGGGCATCGGCCCCGGCGGCGAGCGCGCCTGCGGCGGTGGCGGCGGCGAAGAGCGCCCCGGTCTTGGCGCGCTGGTAATCGGCGAGCGCCACCCGCGGCTCGCACTCCCAGGCCTGGCCGGCCACGATGCCGGCCGGCATGCCGGTGGCCGAGGCGACCGTGGCCAGCAGGGGCGCCAGGCGCTGCGGCGAGCGGCCTGCGGCGTAGCCCAGCGCCTGGAAGGCCATGACGATCAGCGCATCGCCGGCCAGCACCGCCAGCGGCTCGCCGAAGGCGGCCTGCACCGAGGGCCGGCCGCGGCGCACGGCGGCGTCGTCGAAGCAGGGCAGGTCATCATGGACCAGCGAGGCGCAGTGCAGCAGCTCGAGGGCGCTGGCGGCGGCATCGGCCAGCGCCGGGTCATCGTCACCGCAGGCCATGGCCACGGCCAGGCAGAGCTGCGGCCGGATGCGCGCACCGCCCGGGAAGACCGCGTGGCGCACCGCGGCGGCCAGGCGAGGCGGGGCGCCGGGCACATCATGCTGGTTGATGATGGCCGACAGGGACTGCTCGATCCGGTTCAGGATGTCCATGGGTCGTCTCCTCCCCGGATGTCGGCCGGCGCGAGTGTCACGCCGATAGGACGGTCTGGAGTGTAAGGGACGATAGACAGTTCCGTACCGAGCGTCAACCGTCGGCCTGGCAGCCTTCGTGAATTCAGTCCGCCGGCGCGTGGTCGGTCAGTCGGCGGCGTCCAGGAAGGCCAGGATGCGATCGGCGATGGGCTGCGGCTGCTCCTCGTGGGCGAGATGGCCCAGTCCGGCGAGCCGTTCGAGCCGTGCGCCGGGCACCGCGCGGGCCGCCCGCTCGGACTGGGCGCAGGGCACCGTGAGGTCGGCGCTGCCGGCAAGCAGCAGCAGCCGCGGCCGCAGCGCGGGCAGCGCCTCGAGCAGGCCCTCCAGCTGCCAGCGGGCCATCATCGAGAGCGCGGCCGCCACATGGTCCGGACTGCGCAGCAGCCGCGCGTAGGCCTGCTCGCCCAGTTCATCGATGCGCGAGCCGGTGCCCGCGAGCAGCCGCCGGGCAAGCGCCGGATCGCGGGCCAGGCGCGCGAACAGCCAGGGCGCTGCGCCGCTGGACGCGAGCAGGCGCGCCGCTGGCGAGAACAGCCGGCTGGCCGGCCCGCCGAAAGGCAGCCACGCGCCGTTGATGCCGATCAGCGCCTGCGGGCTCACCAGGCCCGACAGGCACATCCGGGCGCCGATCGCCGCGCCGGCGGAGTGGCCGACCACGGCGGTGGGCCGCACCGCGAGGACGCGCAGCAGCGCGCCGATCGCCGCGGCCATGCCGGGCAGCGAGAAGGTCTGGGCCGCCGGCATGCCCGAGAAGCCGTGTCCGGGCAGATCGGGGGCGATCACTTCCGCGTGGCCGGCCAGCCGCGGCGCGAGTTCGCGCCAGGAATGGGTGCTGGCGCCAGTGCCATGCAGCAGCAGCACGCGGTGCCGCGCCGCGGGCGGACCGGGGAATCGCTGCACATGCCAGCGCAGGCCGCCGGCCTCGATGAAGACGCTGCGTTCGGCGTGCGGCCAGGCAGCGCCGTCGCGCGCCCAGCGCATCGGTCCGCTGTCAGGCCAGGCGTCGGCGGCCGGGGCTGCCGCGGGGGTCGCCGGGGAACCCGGTGGCATGGGCTCAGCCCCGGCGGGCGCCGCGGGCCGCGATCGCCTGCACCGCGCCCGAGACGCTGGCCGCGTCGGCCCGCGGCAGCGGCAGGTAGGCCGCGCCCATCTCGGCGGCGAGCTCGCGGGCCGCGGCCTGGGGCTGCGGCGAGGTGTCGATCAGCAGGCTGACCTGGCCGTCGGCGCGCAGGTGGCGGGCGGCGGTTCGGGCATCGGCTGCGGCGCGTTCGCGGCCACCGGCCCCGTCGCGGGCGACATTGGCGCGACCATCGGTGAGCACCACCAGCACCGGCGTGCCGCCACGGCGGCGTACCGCGCCGGCGAGCGCGGCGGCGGTCTCCAGGCCGGCGGCGAGCGGCGTGCCGCCGCCACCGGGCAGGCCGGCGAGCTGGCGGCGTGCCCGCACCAGCGAGCGGGTGGGCTCGAGCAGGACCTCGGCGCCGCGGCCGCGGAAAGCCACCACCGCCACCCGGTCGCGGCGCACATAACAGTCGGCGAGCAGCAGCTCGATCGCGCCCTTGGCCTCGGCCAGCCGGTGCAGCGCCGAGGAGCCGGAGGCATCGACCGCGAAGATGGTGGTGGTCTCGGTGCGCTGCTGCAGCCGGGCGACCCGGAAGTCGCTGGCCCGCACCGCGATCCGCTGCCTGCCCGCGGCGCCCGCGGTGCCGGCGGTCGCGGGCTGGCGCAGCCGCTGCCAGGGCGCGGCGGCACGCAGGGTGTCGATCAGCGCCAGCCGGGCGCCGTCGCGCGGCAGCCCGGGGCGGGCGCCGGTGGGACGACCGCGCAGGCGGTTCTCGCGCTGCGCCCCGGCTCGGCCACCCGCGCCGCCGCGCGCGGCCTGCGCCCGTTCCAGGGCGAGCGTGGCCAGCAGGCCGGCCGGCACTGCGGCGCGCGCGGCTTCGAGGATTCGCTCGGGCAGGCCGTCGTCGGGAACGGGCGGCGGCGGTGTTGCGGGCGTGTCTTCGGCTTGCCGGTCTGCCTGCGGTCCGTCGGCGGGCGGCGGCGACGCGTCGGAGGGTGTCGGGGGTTCCGGCGGCCTGGATGGGTCGGCGGGCGGCGCCGGGCCGTCATCGGCATCATCGGGTGCGGCGTCAGGCTCGGCCGGTGTCGGCAGCCGGGTGGCCCTGGGCGCCAGCACCAGCCGGGCGGCGAGTTCGAGGTCGTCGGTGTCGAGCGCGGTCCGTCCGGCCAGGGCGGCGGCGGCGCGTGCGGCGCGCAGGGCCAGCAGTTCGGCCCGTGGTGAGCCGGCACCGAGCGCGAGTGCGGTGGCCGAGAGCGCCGTCAGCGCCTCGTCGGTGGCCTCGGCGACGGCTTCGGCGGCAGCGGTGACGGCCGCAACGACGGGCGCATCGCCCTTGTCGCCCTCCCCCAGCCCCGGCAGCGCGGCGAGCTCGGCCAGCCCCACCGATCGCAGATCGAGGCGGAAGGCGAGCCGTTCCAGCAGGCGCGCCGGCGGCGGTGTCTCGTCGCCGGCGTGCTCGTCCAGGGCCACCACCGCAAGGCGGGCGGGGCGCCGGTCGCGCAGGCCCTCGCGCTCCAGATGCACCTCGCCGGTGTCCAGCGTGGCGCACAGCCGCGCCGCCCCGGCGTCGGAGAGCCGTTCGGCCATGGCCACCACCAGCACCCCGCCGTCGGTCTCGGCGAGCAGCCCGGGCTGGGCCACCGGGCGGCCGCTGGCCAGGGTGGCGGCCAGATCGAGCCCGCCGAGCAGCCGGTCATCGCCGGCATGCAGCGGCAGCTTGCGCATGGGTGCTGCGGCGGGCAGCGCCTGGCGCAGTGCCGCCAGCCAACGCTCGCGGGCCGGGCCGTGCCCGGCGGTGAGCACGGCCCCGCCCAGCCCGACCGGGTCGGCGGCCAGCAGGGCGGCGGCGCGCAAGGCGTCGGCCCAGACCGCCAGTGCGGCGGGCGAACCGCTCATGGCGGCGACCCCGACGGGCGCTGGCGCACCGGTTCAGGCCCCGAGGATCTCGACCACTGCCCGTGCCACCCGCGCGCCCGACCCGGTGTCGTCGAGCGGGTTGCGCCGCAGGCGATGGCGCAGTGCCGGCGGCGCCACCTGGCGCAGTTCGGCATCGGTCACGAGCTTGCGGCCCTCGAGTGCGGCCAGGGCACGGGCGGCGCGCATCAGGGTGAGCTCGCCGCGCAGCCCGTCGGTGCCCAGTGCAAGGCACAGGCGGGCGGCCTGCTCGAGCACGGCATCGGGCGTCTCGACCTCGGCCAGGCGCTGGCGGGCCCGCACGATGCGACGGCGCAGGCGTTCGTCTTCCTTGCGCCAGCGCTCGGTGAAGCCGGCCGGGTCGCGCTCGAAGGCGTCACGGCGCTTCACGACTTCCACGCGCTGCGGCAGCTCGGTGGGTGTGCTCACCTCCACCGACAGCCCGAAGCGGTCGAGCAGCTGGGGCCGCAGTTCGCCCTCCTCGGGGTTGCCGCTGCCGACCAGCACGAAGCGCGCCGGGTGACGCACGCTCAGGCCCTCGCGCTCGACCAGGTTCTCGCCCGAGGCGGCGACATCGATCAGCAGGTCGACCAGGTGGTCCTCCAGCAGGTTGACCTCGTCGACATAGAGAAAGCCGCGATGCGCCCGCGCGAGCAGGCCCGGCTCGAAGGCCTTGACGCCCTGGCTGAGCGCCTTCTCGAGGTCGAGCGCACCGACCACCCGGTCTTCGGTGGCGCCCAGCGGCAGATCGACCACCGGCACCGGCACCTCGCGCACCCGCGGCCGGCGTGCGGCGCGCAGCGCGGCGCAGTCTTCGCAGGCGCCGGGCGGCGCGGCCGGGTCGCAGCCATAGCGGCACTCGGCCACCGCGCGCATCGGCGGCAGCAGCGCCGCCAGCGCCCGCACCGCGGTGGACTTTCCGGTGCCCCGGTCGCCGAGCACCAGCACCCCGCCCACCGAGGGATCGACCGCGGCGATCAGGATCGCGAGCTTCATCTCGTCCTGGCCGACGATCGCGGAGAACGGAAACGGGATGGCCATGTCAGCTGCCTGTGACGGTTGGGGGTGTCAGACGGATTCTAAGCCGAGGGATGCACCGGCTGCGCGCCGATCGTCCCGCTGCCGCGCCATGCGCACGCGCCACGAGGCCGCCCGGGTGCCCGGCGCGCTGCCCTGCGCCGGCTCAAACGCCTGCGGCCCCGGACGGGTCAATCTGGGCCATGGCCGTTGTCGCGGCCACCCCATCCCACCCGAAAGGAACGCCCATGACCCCCATCCCGGCATCCGCCGATCGGGCCGCCGCCGGTGGCCGCACGCTCGCCCGCCTTGCCACCCGCGCCCCTGCCCGCCATGCCGCCCTCGCGCTGGGCGGCATACTCGCCGGCGCCGCCGCCCAGGCCGGGCCGATCCTGCCCCCGCCGGGCACGGCCTCCGAGCGCCTCGATGATTTCTACCTCTACGCCACCCGGGTGCTCGACCATCTCGAGCCGGCGGTGGGCTGGAGCGCCCAGGCCGGCACGGGGCAGCTGGATGTGATCATCACCACCCGGTCCTCGGGACAGACCAATGCCGGCGCGCCGCTGGCACCCTACGCCATGCCCGATCCGGTCACCAACAGGAATGCCGGCGCGATCGACGATCAGTGGGGCGAGTCGCCGGGCATGCGCGTGGCCGATCTCTATCGCTACCTGCGGCGGAACTTCAGTGCCAATGTGCCCACCTTCGCCTTCGACATGAACGAGACCGGCGGCAACCCCGACCTGCGCCTGGGCCTGAGGGTGGACATCATCGACGGGCCGGGCGGCGCGGTGCTGCGCACCTGGGCGATGGACGGGGTGGAGAACACCGCCTCGCTCAACGACGACGGCGTCTACGATCCCGACGCCCTGGTCCCCATGACCGGCATCGCCTGCGCGCCCGGCGGCAGTCCCTGCTTCGACAACAACGTCGGCTCCGGCAAGTTCGACTTCCTGCTGTTCGCCCCCGAGATGAACCTCGGGCCCTGGGCCGACAGCGACAACCTGCTGCGCGTGGCCTGGCGGCTGCGTGATGTGGACGACGGCGGCGAGGAGATCACCATCGCCGGCCGCTTCTCGCCCGACCCGCCGGGTGTGGACGAGACCCCGGTGCCGCTGCCCGCTACGCTTGCGCTGGGGGTGATGGGGGCGCTGGCGGGCGGCGCAGGCCGAAGAGCGCGAGCGCGCCGCCGATGAGCAGCTGCGGCAGCACCACCCAGCCGGTGTAGATCAGCGACGCGGCCAGCGCCGGCTCAGGCGCGGTGCCGACCAGCCCGAGGCCGATCTGGAAGGCGAGCTGGGTGGTGCCCAGCTGCGCCGGCGCCGAGGGCAGGGTGAGTCCCAGCACCATCAGCGCGAACACCGCCAGTGCCGCGCCCGGGGACACGGGCAGGCCCACTGCCGCGGCGCTGGTGGCCACCGCCACGGCGATCGCCAGCCATTGCAGCAGCGACAGCGCCAGGCTGGCAAGGGCGGTGCGCGGGCTGATCAGGCCGAGCAGTCCGTCGCGCCAGCCGCGGCTCTGGGCGGCCAGCCAGTCGGGCAGCCCGCGCCGCCGCGCAACCGGGCCCTCGCCGTTGCCCGCGCCTGCCCCTGCGCCCATGTCCGCACCCGCGACCGCGCCGCGCCTGCGGGCCAGCCGCCAGACCAGAGCCAGCCCGGTCAGCACCACCGCCAGTCCGACCGCGCCGATGCCGATCAGGCGTGAGGACACCCGCGGATCGAGTGCGATGGCCAGTGCGCTCAGCACGGCGAGCGCCGCGAAGTCGAACACCCGCTCCACCGCGATCGAGGCCAGCGCTGCCCCGCTGCTGGCCGCGCTGCCGCGGCCGACCAGACCGGCGCGCAGCAGCTCGCCGCTGTGGGCCACCACCAGATTGGCCGCGCCGCCCGCCCAGACCGCGCGGTGCACCAGCAGGGCCGGCACCGGCGCGACCGGCCGCAGCAGCAGCGCCCAGCGCCAGGCCTTCAGGGCCATGTAGACCCCGCCCGCTGCCGCGGTGGCCGCCACCCAGACCGGCTCGGCGCGGCCGGCGGCGGCCAGAATCGGTCCGGGCGCGGCATCGCGCAGCGCCAGCCACAGCCAGAGCGCGCCGAGCACCAGGCCGGCGGCCATCCATCTGTATTGCTGCTTCACCGAGGGGGTCCCGAGGGTCGGCCGGGCGGCCGGGCCGGCGGCGCCGGCGGACAGGGGGTTCGTGTCGAACCCTAGCACGCAGCGCAAGGGCGGCGGCTCAGTACTCGTTCATCGTCGAGCCGAGGACATTCACCCCGGCGGTGGCGAAGTCGCCCGACAGGCGTGCCAGCTCCGGCACCCGGGTGTGGTGCTTGCGCGCGAGCAGCAGCGCCGCGCCGGCGCGCACCGCCACCCCGTGGACATCGGAGGCGGTCTGCGCGGCTGGCGTGTCGATCAGGATCACGCCGAAGTGCTGGGAGAGCTCGGTGAGCAGCCGGCGGAAGGCGTTGCCGGCGAGCAGCTCCTGCGGGTTGGGCGGCGTTGCGCCCGCGGGCAGCACCGACAGGCCGGGCAGATCCTGGATCCGCCGCACCTGGCTCAGGCCGGCTCGACCGGCGAGCACGCCCGACAGGCCCATGCGCTCGCGCAACCGGAAGAAGTGATGCTGGCTCGGATCGCGCAGATTGGCGTCGATCAGCAGGGTGCGCTCGCCGAGCTGCGAGAACGCCACCGCGAGATTGGCGCAGACGAAGCTCTTGCCGTCACCGGGGTCGACGCTGGCCAGCGCCATCGCGCGTTCATGCGGCGATCCGGTGAACCAGCGCTGCGCGAGCTGGCCGCGCAGCGCCCGCATCGATTCGGCGAAGGGCGCGCCGGGCTCGCGGGCCGACACCAGCACCTCGGGCAGCCGCTCGCGCTGGTGCGCCAGGCCGGCGTGGTAGCTGAACTGACGGGCGAGCGCGGCATCGATCGCCTGCTGGGAGACGAACTTCAGCTTGACCGCGAGCTCGCCGAAGCGGCCGCGCCGCCGCTTCTGGGCGATCAGCACCTGTTCGAGCTGAGCCTGGGTGAGATGGCCCTCCTGCAGCAGCAGGGCGCCGATCGCCTCCGAGGCGCTTTCCACCTCGTCGACGATTTCCGGTTCGGGCTGGCGGGCGAGTGCGGCTCTCATGCCGTCCCCGCGGAGCGGCCGAGTGCGCGCAGCCCTCCGGGCGCCACCCGGGTGAGCACCGGCAGGTCGGGTGCGACCGGCGCCGCGGCTTCCACCAGCGAGCGGCTGCGCTGCGAGCCGGCCTCGCACAGCGCGCCCAGCACCGGCACGCCGGCCGCCCGGGCAAGATCGAGACTGTCGCGCACCGGCTGCTGGATGCGCTCGGCCAGCACCACCGCCATCAGGCCCACGCCCAGGCCGGCGCCCAGGCCGATCAGGGCCAGCAGCCAGGCTGCGGGCCGCGACGGGCCGTCGGGTGTCTGCGCCGGGCTGAGCAGGCTCAGCCGGGGACGGGCGGGCGCGCCGGCAGGGTTGCCGGCGAGGCGCCCCGGCAGGGTTTCGAGTGCCCGCTGTGCCTGCTCCAGGCTGCGCTGCAGTTCGGCAAGCTGTTCGCGATGGCGCACGGTCTGAGCCGAGGCCTCGGCGCGCTGGCCCTCGACGGCCGTCGTGCGGTTTGTGCCGGCTTCGTTGCCGGCCTCAGGCTCCCGGTGCAGACGGGCGAGCCGCTCCCGGACCTCGGCCAGCCGGCGTCGCGGCTCGGCGATCGCCTCGGCGCTGCCGGTGCCTGGCGCCGCGGCCAGGCTGGCGCCCAGGGCGTTCACCACGGCATTGGCCGCGCGCGCGGCAAGCTCGGGGTCGCCCGCCTCCACGCCCAGGCGCAGCACCGGCGCCTCGCTGATGTCCACCCGCAGGCCGTTGCGCAGCCAGCGCACCCGCGGCGAATCGGTCGCGCCGCGCTCGCCCGTGGCATCGAGCTCGGCGGCGGCTCGCGCCAGCACGGCATCGCTGCCAGCCAGACCGGCCACCAGTCCGGCCTGCGCAGCGGCATCGCCATGGCCGGCGTCGCGGACCGGCGGTTCGACCAGCAGGCTGGCGGTGGCGGTGTAGCGCGCCGGTGCGGCCAGCGGCAGGGCAATCGTGGCGGCGCAGACCAGGGCCGCGGTCAGACCGAGGAGGCGGATGCGGCTGCCCAGCACATTCAACAGGCGTCGAGCGATCATGGGACGGGGATCCAGGCAGCAATCCGGGAAGCGGAGGCCGAAGGGTGGCATGCCGCCCCGGCGCCCGGGAATGAAATAGTGCACGGCTGGCGCCAGTGCCGCGGCCGGTTCCGCCGCGGGACGCTGCGTTATCCTCGCGGCTCGCCAGCGAGGGGAAACATGTCGAGCGTTCAGGCAGTGATCTGGGATTTCGGTGGTGTCATCTCCTCCAGCCCTTTCGAGGCCTTCGCCCGCTTCGAGGCCGAGCGCGGCCTGCCGGCCAACTTCCTGCGCACGGTCAACGCCACCAACCCGCACGACAACGCCTGGGCCAGGCTCGAGCGCAGCGAGTTCGACCACCACGCCTTCGACGCCGCATTCGCGCAGGAGAGCCGCGCGCTCGGCCACGAGGTGCGCGGCCGGGATGTGCTGCCGCTGCTCTCCGGCCAGATCCGCCCCGAGATGGTCGAGGCCCTGCGTCGCATCGGCCAGCGCCTGAAGACCGGCTGCATCACCAACAACTTCACCGCGATGGGCGCCAGCCCCATGGGCAGTCTGTACAAGGGCGAGATCATGGCGCTGTTCCACCATGTCATCGAGAGCGCCAAGACCGGCCTGCGCAAGCCCGATCCGCGCATCTACCTGCTGATGACCGAGGCACTCGGCGTTGCGCCCTCGGACTGCGTGTTCCTCGATGATCTCGGCATCAACCTCAAGCCGGCGCGCGAACTCGGCATGCGCACCATCAAGGTCGGCGAGGCGCGCCCCGCCCTGCTCGAGCTGCAGGCTCTGGTCGGATTCCCCCTCCTGGACTGAGGATTCTGCGGCGGCTCGCGCAGGCCGTGCCACCGGGCCGGACGCCCGTGCGCGAACCGTGTCCTGCGCGAACGACACGCGCGACCTGGTTCGCCGATTGACGAATCCTGACATGACTGTCAGATTGGTTCGCACAACCACAACAGCATCCGCAGGAGACAGGCTTGGGCCCGCAGATCATCCGCCGGCTGATCATCTCGTTGCCCGCGCTCGTCGGCGTGCTGTTCCTGTGCTTCTGCCTGCTGCAGGTGGTGCCCACCGATCCGGCGCGCATCATCGCCGGGCCCGACGCCAAGCCCGAGGAGGTGGCGGCGGTGCGCGAGGAGCTCGGGCTCGATCGCCCGATCATCGTCCAGTTCGTCGAGTACATCACCCGCGTGGCGCGAGGTGATCTCGGCCGCTCGATCATCTCCAACAAGCAGGTGCTCGAGGAACTCGCCGAGACCATCGGGCCCACGGCCGAACTCATGATCGGCGCCATGGTGCTGGCGGTGCCCATCGGCCTGCTGCTGGGCACGCTGGCGGCGGTACGCCGCGGCAGCCTGCTCGACCGCTGCATCATGGCCATCTCGGTGGCGGGCGTGTCGATGCCGGTGTTCTTCATCGGCCTGCTGCTCATCCAGTATGTGGGCTTCCAGTGGGATCTGCTGCCCTTCACCGGTCGCATCGGGCCGGTGTGGGCCGGCGGTCTGCCGGCGCTGGTGCTGCCCGCGCTCACCCTGGGCAGCGTGCTCATCGGCCCCATCGCCCGCATCACCCGCACCGCGGTGCTCGAGGTGCTCGGCGCAGACTTCGTCCGTACCGCGCGTGCCAAGGGCCTGACCGAGCGCGTGGTCATCATCCACCACGCGCTGCGCAACGCCCTCATTCCGGTGGTCACGCTCATCGGTCTGCAGGCGGCCTTCCTGCTCGGCGGCGCAGTGGTCACCGAGACCATGTTCTCGTGGCCGGGGGTGGGCCGCCTGGCAGTGGGCGCGATCATCTCCAGCGATTTCCCCACCGCGCAGGGCGCGATCATGATCCTGGCCATGGCCTTCCTGCTCATCAACCTGCTGGTTGATGTGCTCTACGTGTACCTCGATCCGCGGGTGGCGCGGTCATGAGCGGCGCGATCGCCACGCCGGCCGCTGCCGGCCTGCAGGGCCGCGCTGGCGTGATCGCCCGGCTGGCCCGCGACCGGGTGGCGCTGGTGGCGGCGGTGGTCCTGGCCGCGCTGGTGCTGGCGGCCATTGCCGCGCCGCTGATCGCGCCCTACGACCCCTATTACACCGACCTGGCCAAGACCATGGCCCCGCCCGACGCCGAGCACTGGTTCGGCACCGACAACACCGGCCGCGACATCCTCAGCCGGGTGCTCTACGGCACCCGCAACACCCTGATGATGGGCCTGGCCGGCGTGCTGATCGGCGGCCTGATCGGCGCGGCACTGGGCATCGTCGCCGCGTTCTATCGCCGGCTCGATCCCTGGATCATGCGCCTGGTGGACATCATGCTCGCCTTCCCGGCCATCCTCATCGGCCTGGCGGTGGCCGCCATTTTCGGCGCCGGCCTCACCGCCGTGATCGTGGCGCTGGTCGTGTCCACCGTGCCCGATGTGGCCCGGGTCTCGCGCGGCTCGGCCATCGGCATCATGGGCCAGGAGTTCATGGAAGCCGGTCGCGCGGTGGGCGTGTCCAACCGCACCCTGATCCTGCGCTACCTCACGCTCAACTGCATCTCCACCATCTCGGTGTTCCTCACCCTGCGCTTTGGCCAGGTGATCCTGGTGGGCTCGGCGCTCGGCTTTCTCGGCATGGGGGCGCAGCCGCCCGAGGCCGAGCTCGGCATGATGGCCGCGCAGGGCCGCGATTTCCTGCTGATGGCGCCGCATATCGCGACCATCCCCAGCCTGTTCATCTTCGTCATCGTGCTGGCCGCCAATCTGCTGGGTGACGCGGTCCGCGATGTGCTCGATCCCCGGCTGCAGCAGTGAGCCGTCCAGGAAATTCCCCGACAAGAACCGACCCCGACAGGCAGGAGACCATGATGAAGCCCTTCCTACGCGCCGCCGCGCTCGCGCTGGCGGTGGTGGCCGCACCGGCCGCACAGGCGCAGACCCTGAACATGATGAAGTCGCTGGATGCGCCGCACTACGACGGCCACCGCACCACCTGGTCGCCCACCTCCGACATCGTCAACATGATCCAGGACACCCTTGTGGCGCTGGACTGGGACGGCAAGACCCCGCTGCCGCTGCTGGCGAAGTCCTGGACCGTCAGCCCCGACGGCAAGACCTATACCTTCAAGCTGCGCGACGATGTCCAGTTCTGCAGCGGCAAGAAGTTCACCGCCGCCGATGTCGTCTACAGCTTCAACCGGCAGCGCGAGGTGAAGGGTCCCTACGGCTGGCGCGCCGGCAAGATCAAGGAGCTGCGCGCCCCCGATCCCTACACCGTGGTCTATGAGCTGCAGGAGCCGTACTCCGACCTGCTGGTGCAGCTCACCATGTTCAACAACGCCATCCACAACAAGGAGAGCGTCGACGCGCTGGGCAAGGACTACGGCATCAAGGGCGTGGACGGCACCGGGCCGTGGTGCTTCGTGAGCTGGCAGCCGCGCACCGAGGTCGTGCTCAAGCGCCATGACGCCTACAGGTGGGGCCCCTCGATGTACAAGAACCCGGGGCCGGTGAAGTTCGAGCGGCTGTCCATCAAGACCGTGCCCGAAGACTCCAGCCGGCTGGCGGCCATGCTCGGCGGTCGCTTCGACATCACCACCCACTTCCCCACCCAGTTCATCGACCAGGCGAAGAAGTCGCCGATGCTCAATGTGGAGGAGGCCAAGCCCAACTTCCAGCTGATGTACTTCGGCTTCAAGGCCGACCGGCCGCTGGTCAATGACAAGCGGGTGCGCGAGGCGATGAACATCGCCATCAACCGCGCCGAACTCGCCAAGGCGGTCATGCTCGGCCAGGCCGATCCGGCCTTTACCTACATCGATCCCAGCGCCCTCGACTTCGCAGCCTCCACCAAGGGCATCATCAAGGAGGATGTGGCGCGCGCCAACAAGCTGCTCGACGAGGCCGGCTGGAGCAAGCGCGGCCCTGACGGCATCCGCGTGAAGGACGGCGTGCGGCTGGCGCCCATCGTCTACATCCCGCAGGTGTCGTACTTCCCGCGCATGACCGAGGCCATCCAGGGCTACATGCGCAAGATCGGCGTCGACTGGCGGATCACCGCCCTCGACTCGACCATCATGCCCGCCAAGCTGAGCGGCCAGGACTTCGACCTCTGGACCGTGACCGTGCCCTACCTGTCGGCCGGCGAGCTGATGAACTTCTACTTCGACTCGGCGCAGATCCCGGTGCCCAACCGCATGAACTACAAGGACGCGCAGGTCGACGAGTGGATGCGCCAGGGCCGCATCGCCACCACCGACGCCGATCGTGCCAAGGCCTACGCCCAGGTCCAGGAGAAGGTGATGAAGGAGCACCTCTGGATCCCGGTCATGAACGTCAAGATGTACCAGACCAGCAACAAGAAGCTGAAGGGCGCTCGCGCCCACATGCTGTTCCAGTACACCTTCTACAAGGGCCTGGACGTCTCGCCGTGACCGGCTCGCCCGCTCCCGCCGCAAGCCCTGCCGGCGATGCCGGCGGGCCGCTCCTCGAGGTACGCGGCCTGCGCACCTGGTTCCAGACCGACCGCGGCCTGTTCCGCGCCGTCGACGGCATCAGCTTCGATGTCGGCCGTGGCCGCACCGTGGGTCTGGTGGGCGAGTCGGGCTGCGGCAAGAGCGTCACCTCGCTCTCGCTGATGGGCCTGGTGGCCTCGCCCCCGGGCACGGTCAGTGCCGAGGCCATCCGCTTCGAGGGTGACGACCTGCTCGGCATGTCGCCGCAGGCCCGTCGGCTGCTGCGTGGCGGGCGCATGTCGATGATCTTCCAGGAGCCCATGACCTCGCTGAACCCGGTGCACAGCATCGGGCGGCAGATCGTCGAGGCCATCCGCGCCCACACCAGCCTGAGCCCGGAGCAGGCCCGCGCCCGTGCCATCGAGGTGCTCGAACTGGTGCGCATCCCGTCGGCCGCGCAGCGCTTCGATGACTTCCCCCACCATCTCTCGGGCGGCATGCGCCAGCGGGTGATGATCGCCATGGCGCTGGCCTGCGAGCCGGCGCTGCTGATCGCCGACGAACCCACCACGGCGCTCGATGTCACCATCCAGGCGCAGATCCTCGAGCTGCTGCGCGACCTGCAGCAGCGCCTGGGCATGGCCATCCTGATCATCACCCACGATCTCGGCGTGATCGCCGAGCTCGCCGACGAGGTGATCGTCATGTACGCGGGCAAGATCGTCGAGAGCGCATCGGTCGATGCGCTGTTCCGTGATCCCCAGCACCCCTACACCATCGGCCTGCTCGGCTCGATCCCGCGCCTCGATGTCGATCGCGAGCGGCTCTCCACCATCGAGGGCACCGTGCCCAGCCCGGCCAATCAGCCGGCCGGCTGCCGCTTCGCGCCGCGATGCCCCTTCGCCGACGCCCGATGCCACGCCGAGGAGCCGCCGCTGCGGGCCCTGGGCGAGGCCCATCAGGTGGCCTGCTGGAAGGCACCGGTCGAGGCGCTTGCCGATGCCGCCGTGGCCGGCGCGCGCGCCTAGAGAGCCCACCCCATGAGCGAACCCATCCTCTCAGTGCGCGGTCTGGTCAAGCACTTCCCGGTGCGCCGCGGCGTGGTGGTCAGCCGCACCGTGGGCCAGGTGCGGGCGGTGGATGATGTGAGCTTCGACATTGCCCGCGGCGAGACCCTCGCGCTGGTCGGCGAGTCGGGCTGCGGCAAGTCCACCACCGGCCGGCTGATCCTGCGGCTGATCGATCCCACCGGCGGCTCGGTGCGCTTCAAGGGCGAGGAGATCGCCGGCCTGCCCGCCGACCGCATGCGCCAGATGCGCCGGCACCTGCAGATCATCTTCCAGGACCCGTACGCCTCGCTCAATCCGCGCATGACCGTGGGCGACATCATTGCCGAGCCGATGCAGGTGCACGGCATCGGCACCGAGACCGAGCGGGTGGAGCGGGTGCGCGAGCTGCTCGCCACCGTGGGCCTGCTGCCCGAGCATGCGCGGCGCTATCCGCACCAGTTTTCGGGCGGTCAGCGCCAGCGGATCGGCATCGCGCGCGCGCTGGCGGTCAACCCCGATCTCATCGTCTGCGACGAGCCGGTGTCGGCGCTCGATGTCTCCATCCAGGCGCAGGTGGTCAACCTGCTGCAGAACCTGCAGAAGCGCCTCGGGCTGTCGTACCTGTTCATCGCGCATGACCTTGCGGTGGTCAAGCACATCAGCGACCGCGTGGCCGTGATGTACCTCGGCAAGCTGGTCGAGATCACCGACAAGCGCACCCTCTACCGCACCCCGCTGCATCCCTACACCCAGGCGCTGCTCTCGGCCATTCCGGTGCCCGATCCGGGTGCCCAGCGGCAGCGCATCATCCTCGCCGGTGATGTGCCCAGTGCCATGAAGCCGCCGCCTGGCTGCCGCTTCAACACCCGCTGTCCGCATGCCCAGCCGCGCTGTCGCGAGGAGGAGCCGGCGCTGCGCGAGGCCGCGCCCGGTCACCGCGTGGCCTGCCACTTTGCCGATACCCTGCCGCGCCCGGTGGTGGCCGGGGCAGGGCAGGCGCCCGATCTCGGCCGCTTCCCCGCCCGGCTCGCCGCGTTCGAGAAGGCGGCGGCCGCGAAGTCCGGCACCTGAGAAGGCGCTACCCCGCGCATCGCGGGGTATGCTCGCGCGATGACCGACATCCGCTACGACATGCACGGCCCGGTGTGTCTGATCACCATCGACCGGCCGCAGAAGATGAACTCGCTGGACTTCGAGGCCAACGACCGGCTGGTGGAGGCCTGGCGCCGCTTCGATGCCGATGAGAACGCCCGCGTGGCGGTGATCACCGGCGCCGGCGACAAGGCCTTCTGTGCCGGCGCCGACCTGAAGACCTACACCATGAACTTCGCGCGCCGGCCAGCGCCGGAGTTTCGCAGCCGCTTCACCAACGGTCCGGGCTTTGGCGGCATCACCCGCAACCTGGACATCTTCAAGCCGATCGTGGCCGCGATCAACGGCTTCGCGATCTCGGGCGGCTTCGAGCTGGCCCTGGCCTGCGACATCCGCTTCTGCTCGCCCAACGCCGAGTTCGCGCTGCAGGACGCGAAGTGGGGCTTCCATGCCTGCGATGGCGGGCTGATCCGCCTGCCGCAGATCGTCGGCATGGGCCACGCCATGGAGATCATTCTCTCGGGCGAGCGGGTCGATGCCGAGCACGCGTATCGCATCGGGCTGGTCAACCGGGTGATCCCGCAGGAGCGGCTGCTGCAGGCCACCCTCGATTACGCGCAGATGCTGGCCAGCCGTTCGCCGCTGTCGCAGCGCTTCGCCAAGGAGGTGGTCAAGCGCTCGGTGGGCATGCACATGGACGAGGCGCTGCGGCTCGAGTCGCGCTCCTTCCATGATGTCGGCATGAGCGAAGACCTCGCCGAGGGCACCACCGCCTTCCGCGAGCGCCGCGACGCCCGGTTCACCGGCCGCTGAGCGCGGCGGGCCGTCGGGCCGTGGCGCTGCCGGCCGGGCGTGCGGCCGGCGCCGCCACGGGCCCTGGAGCAGACTCATCCGCGCCCGGCCCGGCATCGGCTGCCCGCACTGCGCGTGCCCAGTGCCAGGACTCCTCCGCGCAGGTGCTCACCCAGTCGATGCCGCCATAGAGCTCGGCCAGTTCGGTGGCCGCCTGCATGTCGCGCTTCTCGAGGCGGCGAACCAGGTCGAGCATCGGATGCCACGGGCCGTCTCCGTTCACCAGCGCACGGGTGGCTGGCTGGGGCAGGTGCAGCGGTGCCAGCGCCTCGCCGATCGGCGTGCGCAGCATCACATCCAGTAGTGACAGCAGGCCGGTCGTGAAAAGCGGCGTAGCCGGGATCGACTGCGCCTCGCCGAGCAGCTCCATCAGCCGGGCGCGGGCGAGCGCCACCTCCTGCAGCGCGCGCGAGCTCGGCCGCTGCGCCGCCTGCGCCATGAGCAGCTGGGTGAGCCAGCGGAACAGCCCGTCGCGCCCGATCATCATCACCGCGTCGTCCACCGAGTGCGCGGTGCGCGGCAGCGCGTACCAGGCGCTGTTCACATGCCGCAGCAGCTGGTAGCTCAGCCCGATGTCGGCGCGCAGCTCGGCCGAGATCTCGGACAGCTCGGCATCGCGCAGCACCTGATTGATCAGCGCGCACACCCGTTGCACCTGGGGCGGCAGCGCCCGGCTGGGCTGCGGTCCGCGGCCGGCCTGCAGCGAGCCGGCAGCGAGATCGACCGTGCTGTTCAGCGCATCTTCCACCGAGTCGATGTCCGGCAGGCCCACCGCCACCAGCAGCAGCCCGGCGGTGTCACGGCGGCAGTCGGCGGCGGCCGCGGCCAGCCCGTCGGCATCCAGTCCGCTGCAGTCCAGCAGGGTGAAGGCGGTGCCGGTCAGCGCATGCCCGCAGCCGCCCAGCTGCGCGCCACGGCTGCGCAGGGCTGCCATGGCCGCGCTGGCCGACTTCAGGTCGCGCGGCAGCACGTCGTCGAGCGCGAGCAGGGCGCCCTCGGGCACCGCGGGCAGCACCGCGGGTTGGCCGAGCACCGACAGCGGCAGTGCGGCGAGCGCGAGCTGCCCCTGCGCGATCGTGGTGCGCATGCCCTCCAGCACGGCCAGGGCGTCGGCCACCGGGCTGGCCGCGGCGCGCTGAGCGGCCTCCCGGCCGCGGCGCGGCGGGGTCAGGCTGAATTCGAAGCCGGCCACCTCTCCCTGGCGATTGAGCAGCGGACGGCGGGCCACACCCGGGGGCTTCGCGGGCACGCCCCCGGCGGGGGCCGAGGAGCCGGCTGGCCGGGCGGAGGGATCGGCGGGACGGGGCTGCGATGGCGTGCCGGCATCGGTCGCGACGGCGGCGCGACCGACCAGGCGACGCCACCACGACAGCACGGAGCCCATGGGGCCGGGTCGGTTCATGGCAGTGTCCTGGTTCGGTGCGGCATGGAAGCTGGGGAGTGTCATGGTCCCCGGTGCCCCTCGGGATGGGGATCTCCATCCGCTGTCTGGCCGATTGTCGACGCCCCAGCGGCCGCCCGCCATGCGAAATGCCCGGTACGGCCGCTCATGGTTCGTCCCCCCGGCGAGATCGATTCCGGCTAACCTGCCGGTTTTGCCGGAGGGACCGATGCCCAACGACGCCGTTTCGCCGCGGCACATCCGCCTCACCTCCCACCCGGTCAGCGGCGCCGCGGGCGCGCCGCCCCTGCGCTGGGGGGCGGCCACGGCGGCCGAGCGCGGCCCGGTCATCGGCTCCACCACCGACCGCCTGCGGCGCAACGTGATCGGCACCCACTCCGGCTCCTACGGCGTGTATCGCGCGCTCGCGGTGGCCGCCGGCGCGCTGCAGCGCGACCACCGCCCGGATCTCTCCAACACCGCGCCCACCGACGCGATCGGCCCCCATCCGCAATGGGCCGACGCCGAGCGCATCGTCTCCATCGATCCCGGGGGCGCGGTGGTGGCGCAGGCCTTCGCCGCCGAGATCGCCGCCGGCTGCGATGTCCGGCCCACCATCGCGGTCACCAAGGCCCACATCGACCTGCCCGAGATCCGCACCGCCATGGCCTTCCAGCGCCTGCGGCCCGACGGCCGGGTGCTGCTCGAGAACGGCTCGGCGGTGGTCACCAAGGCCGCCATCGAGCCGGTCTGGTGGCTGCCCGGGGTGGCCCGCCGCTTCGGCGTGGCCGAGACCGAGCTGCGCCGCGCGCTCTTCGAGGAGACCGGCGGCATGTACCCCGAGCTGGTCACCCGCTCCGACCTGCAGGTGTTCCTGCCGCCCATCGGCGGCCAGACCCTCTACATCTTCGGCGATCCCCGCCATCTTTCCGACCCCTCGGTGCCGCTCACCGCGCGGGTGCACGACGAGTGCAACGGCTCCGATGTCTTCGGTTCCGACATCTGCACCTGCCGGCCCTACCTCACCCATGCCATCGAGGAGTGCATCCGCGGCGCGCAACAGGGCGGGGTGGGTCTGGTGGCCTACAGCCGCAAGGAGGGCAGGGCCCTGGGCGAGGTCACCAAGTTCCTGGTCTACAACGCCCGCAAGCGCCAGCCCGGGGGCGACACCGCCGACCAGTACTTCGCCCGCACCGAGTGCGTGGCCGGCGTGCAGGACATGCGCTTCCAGGAGCTGATGCCCGATGTGCTCCACTGGCTGGGCATCCGCCGCATCCACCGCCTGGTCTCGATGAGCAACCTCAAGTACGACGCCATTACCGGCTCGGGCATCGAGATCGGCGAGCGGGTGAACATTCCCGACGAGCTCATCCCGCAGGACGCCCGGGTGGAGATGGACGCCAAGGTGGCCGCGGGCTACTTCACGCCCGCCGCCGTGCCCGACGCGCAGGCGCTGCGCGAGACCCGGGGACGCGGCCTGGGCGAATGAGCGTCACGGTTTCCACCGCGGGCGGGCCCGCGGCGCCCGAGGCCATTGCCGCGGCCGCGCTGCTGCGCCGGACGACCACCGTGCGCCAGCGTGCGGGTGCGCTGCTGGCGCGCGCCCGCGAGGGCCGCAGCGAGGGCTTCCGGGTGGATGACGCCGCGCTCGAGGCCGCCGCCGCGCAGGTCGCCGAGGTCACCTGCCGCCGCTACCCCGATCTGCGCATCCCCTACCACAGCCGCTGGCGGCACTTCGAGTCAGGCGGGGTCTCGCGTCTGGCCTGGCTCGACGAGGTCCTGGCGGCCAGCGGTGCCGCGCCCGACGCCGCCGAGCGCGCCCGCGCGCAGATCGATCTGGTGGTGGTGAGCGTGCTGCTCGATGCCGGTGCGGGGCCGCGCTGGATCTGGCGCGAGGCGCGCACCGGTCTGGCGCTTGGCCGCTCCGAGGGGCTGGGCCTGGCCAGCCTGCAGGCCTTCCTCGACGGCCTGTTCTCCAGCGACCCGGCGTGCCCGGCGCGCTGCGACGCCGCCGGCCTGGCGGCGCTCCAGCCCGGCGCGCTGGCCGCGGCCTTTCAGGCCGGCCCCGACAACCCGCTGGTGGGCCTGGAAGGCCGTGCCGCGCTGCTGCATCGGCTCGGGCAGGCCCTGCGGGCGCGCCCCGATGTCTTCGGCCCGCTCGGCCGCCCGGGCGCACTCTTCGATCATCTCTGCCCCGCCGGCCATGGCCGCGTGGCCGCCCACGACATCCTCTCGCTGCTGCTCGACACCCTCTCGGGGATCTGGCCGGCGGGTAACCGGGTGGGCGATGTCCCGCTCGGCGACTGCTGGCCGCATCCCGAGGCGCGCGGTCCCGGCGCCTCCGATGGCTGGATGCCCTTCCACAAGCTGTCGCAGTGGCTCAGCTACTCGCTGCTCGAGCCCTTCGAGTGGGCCGGTGTCCCGGTCACCGGCCTGGCTGAGCTCACCGGCCTGCCCGAGTACCGCAACGGCGGCCTGCTGCTCGACCACGGCGTGCTGCGCCTGCGTGACCCCGCGCAGGCGGCGCACCGCCACCCCGCCGGCTCGCCGCTGATCGTCGAGTGGCGGGCGCTCACCGTGGCGCTGCTCGACGAGCTCGCCCCGCGCGTGCTGGCCCGTCTGGGCCCGGCCGCCGCCGGCCTGCCGCTGGCCTGCGTGCTGGAGGGCGGCACCTGGGCCGCCGGCCGCGAAATGGCACGCGACTTGCGTGACGGAAGCCCGCCGCTGGACATCGACAGCGACGGCACCGTCTTCTAGACCTGCCCCGATACCCCTCCGGAATCCACCGATGACCTCCGTTCCCCCCAATGTCCACCTGATCGACCATCCGCTGGTGCAGCACAAGCTCACCCTGATGCGCAAGAAGGAGGCCAGCACCAACAGCTTCCGCCGGCTGCTCAACGAGCTCGCCATGCTGATGACCTACGAGGTCACCCGCGATGTGCCGATGCAGGCCGTGACCATCGAGACCCCCCTCGAGACCACCACCGCCCGCGTGATCGACGGCAAGAAGCTGGTGTTCGTGTCGATCCTTCGGGCAGGCACCGGCATCCTCGACGGCATGCTCTCGGTGGTGCCCGGCGCGCGCGTCGGCCACATCGGCCTGTACCGCGACCCGGCCACGCTGGTGGCCGTCGAGTACTACTTCAAGATGCCGCAGGACATGCACGAGCGCGATGTCATCGTGGTCGATCCCATGCTTGCCACCGGCAACTCGGCCATCGCCGCGGTCGACCGCATCAAGGAGCTCTCGCCGCGCTCGGTCAAGTTCGTGTGCCTGCTCACCTGCCCCGAGGGCATCGCCGCCATGACCGCCGCCCACCCCGATGTGCCGATCTTCACCGCGGCCATCGACCGGCAGCTCAACGACCACGGCTACATCCTGCCCGGGCTGGGCGATGCCGGCGACCGCATCTTCGGCACCAAGTGATTCCGTCACCCCGTCCGCGGGCGCTCGCGTGCGCGACGGGCCCTTCTTCGTTCCTCATCGCCAACCCGCAACCCGTCAGGGAGATTCCATGAGCAAGTCCACCCGTGTCCATCCCCTCAGCCGCCGCCAGCTGCTCGGCGGCGCCGCCGCCGTTGCCGTGGCCGCCGCCGCGCTCGGGCCCCTGCCCGCCGCCGCCCAGGCGAAGATCAAGGTCGCCGCGATCTACACCGTGCCCTTCGAGCAGCAGTGGGTGAGCCGCATCCACAAGGCCCTGAAGGCCGCCGAGGCCCGCGGCGAGATCGAGTACAAGGCCTCCGAGAATGTCGCCAATGCCGACTACGAGCGGGTGATGCGCGAGTACGCCAACGGCGGCAACCAGCTGATCGTGGGCGAGGCCTTCGCGGTCGAGGCCGCGGCCCGCAAGGTGGCCAAGGACTTCCCGAACATCTCCTTCCTGCTCGGCTCCTCGGGCAAGCCGCAGGCGCCCAACTTCAGCGTCTTCGACAACTACATCCAGGAACCGGCCTACCTCACCGGCATGGTCGCCGGCGGCATGACCAAGTCGAACAAGATCGGCATGGTCGGCGGCTTCCCGATCCCCGAGGTCAACCGGCTGATGCATGCCTTCATGGCCGGCGCCAGGGAGACCAACCCCAAGGTCGAGTTCACCGTCACCTTCATCAACAGCTGGTTCGATCCGCCCAAGGCCAAGGAGGCGGCGTTCGCGATGATCGACAAGGGTGCCGACGTGATGTATGCCGAGCGCTTCGGCGTGAGCGATGCCGCCAAGGAGCGCAAGGTCCTGGCCATCGGCAATGTGATCGACACCCAGCCGCAGTATCCCGAGACCGTGGTGGTGTCGGCGCTCTGGCACATGGAGCCGAGCATCGACCGCGCGCTCAAGCTGGTGAAGGAGGGCAAGTTCACCCCCGAGGACTACGGCCCCTTCTCGATGATGAAGCACAAGGGGTCCGAGATGTCCAAGCTCGGCACCTTCGAGGGCAAGGTGCCGGCGGCGATCATGACCCGGGTCAAGGCCCGCGAGGCCGACATCCTGTCGGGCAAGTTCGTCGTGAAGGTCGATGACACCCAGCCCAAGTCCACTGCCCGCTGAGGGCGGCGGGGTCGGGGACACGGTCCTCGAACTGATCGACATCAGCAAGCGCTTCGGCGAGCTTCAGGCCAACGACGGCATCAGCCTGACGCTGGCCCGCGGCGAGGTGCTGGCGCTGCTCGGCGAGAACGGCGCGGGCAAGTCCACGCTGATGTCGATCCTGTTCGGGCACTACACCGCCGACAGCGGCCGCATCCGGGTCTTCGGGCGGCCGCTGCCGCCGGGCGATCCGCGCGCGGCGCTGGCCGCGGGCGTGGGCATGGTCCACCAGCATTTCACGCTGGCCGACAACCTCGATGTTCTCGACAACATCATGCTCGGCAGCGAGCCGCTGTGGCGCCCGTTCACCCGGCGCGCCCCGGCGCGCGCGCGCCTGCTCGCGCTGTCGCGCCAGTTCGGCCTGCCGGTCGATCCCGATGCGCCGGTGCGCAACCTCTCGGTGGGCGAGCGCCAGCGGGTGGAGATCCTCAAGGCGCTCTACCGCGGCGCGCGCATCCTGATCCTCGACGAGCCCACCGCGGTGCTCACGCCCCAGGAGAGCGAGGCGCTGTTCGCGGTGCTCGGGCAGATGGTCGCGCAGGGCCTGTCGATCATCTTCATCAGCCACAAGCTCGGCGAGGTGCTGCGGGTGTCGCACCGGATCGCGGTGCTGCGCGGCGGCCGCCTGGTGGCGCAGGCGCCCGCCGCCGACTGCACCCAGGAAAGCCTCGCGCGCTCGATGGTCGGCCACGACATCGCGGTGCGCGAGCGCCGACCCGCGCCCGCGCCCGGGCCGGTGGTGTGCGAGCTCGATCAGGTGGTCACGCGGCCGCAGGCCGGCGCCGCGCGCGAGCGGCTGGCCGGCCTGTCGCTGCGCCTGCGCGCCGGCGAGCTGCTCGCGGTGGCAGGCGTCTCGGGCAACGGCCAGCTGCATCTGGCCGAGCTGCTGTGCGGCGTGCGCTCGCCGGTCTCGGGCACGGTGCGCCTGCAGGGCGCGCTGCTGCGCGCCGACCCGGCCTGGCTGGTCGCCCAGGGCGTGGCCCGGGTGCCTGAAGACCGGCACGCCGTGGGCGTGGTCGGCGACCTGCCGGTCTGGGAGAACGCGGTCTCCGAGCGCCTGCGCTCGCCGGCCTTCTCGCGGCTGGGCTGGGTGCGCCGCGCCGCGGCCCGCGCCCAGGCGACGCGGGTGCTGCAGGCCTTCGATGTGCGCGGCGCGGGCGCGGGCGCGCCGGCCCGCGCCCTCTCCGGCGGCAACATGCAGAAGCTCATCCTCGGTCGCGCGCTGCTGCCGCCGGCCGGTGCGGCCGCGCCGCGGCTGATCGTTGCCCATCAGCCCACCTGGGGCCTGGACATCGGCGCGGTCGACTATGTGCAGCAGCAGCTGCTGCAGGCGCGCGATGCCGGCGCGGCGGTGCTGCTGGTGTCCGATGACCTCGACGAGGTGCTCGCCCTGGGCGATCAGGTGGCGGTGATGCACGACGGCCGGCTGGTCGCGCAGCGCGCCGCCGCCGACTGGACCCGCGAGGCGATCGGTCTGGCCATGGCCGGAGCGCACCATGCGGCTTGAGAAGCGCGACGGCACTTCGCTGGCAGCGCTGCTCGCCGCGCCGCTGGGCGCGGTGGCCTTCACCCTGCTGGCGGCCACCGGGCTGGTGCTGTGGGCCGGCGCGCCGGTGGGCCGCACCTGGCTGCTGATGCTCCAGGGCGGCTTCGGCTCGGCCTTCGCGCTCACCGAGACCCTCACCCGCGCCACGCCGCTGATGCTCACCGGCCTGGCCGCCACCGTGGCCTTTCGCGCCCGGCTCTACAACATCGGCGCCGAGGGCCAGCTCTACGCCGGCGCGATCGCCGCGGTGGCGGTGGGCGGCCTGCATGGCGGCAGCGGCTTCGATGCGCCGCCGGCGCTGCTGCTGGCGGGCGCGATGCTCGCGGCGGCGCTGGCCGGCGCGCTGCTGCTGCTCGGCCCGGCGCTGCTCAAGTCGCGGCTGGGGGTCGACGAGGTGGTCACCACCCTGCTGCTGAACTTCATCGTGCTGCTCGGGGTGTCGGCCCTGCTCGACGGCCCGATGAAGGACCCGCTCGCGATGGGCTGGCCGCAGAGCGTCGGCCTGAACCCCGCGATCGAGCTCTCGCGGCTGGTCGAGCGCACCCGGCTGCACAGCGGGCTGCTGGCGGCGCTCGCCGCCGCGGTGGCGCTCTGGGGCCTGCTGCGCTTCACGGTCTGGGGCTTCGACATCCGGGCCACCGGCGCCAATGCCCGCGGCGCGGCCTTCGCCGGCGTACCGGTGGGCCGCACGGTGGTGCTGGTGGCGCTGCTCTCGGGCGCGCTGGCCGGCCTGGCCGGGGCCATCGAGGTGGCCGGCCGCACCGGCTATGTCACCCTCGACATGTCGCCCGGCTACGGCTACAGCGGCATCGTGGTGGCCATGCTCGCCGGCCTGCATCCGCTGGGCGTGGTCGGCGCCAGCGTCTTCGTGGCCGGCATCCTGGTCGGCGCTGACTCGATGAGCCGCGCGGTGGGCGTGCCCACCTACCTCGCCGACGCCATGGTCGCCATCGCGCTGATCGCGGTCCTGGTCGCCGGCCTGCTCACGCGCTACCGGGTGCGCTGGCGATGAGCGAACTCGCCGACCTGCTGGGCAATGCCGCCTTCTGGGTGGCGGTGCTGCGCATTGCCACGCCGCTGGTGCTCGGCACCCTGGGCGTGCTGCTGTGCGAGCGCGCCGGGGTGCTCAACCTGGGCATCGAGGGCATCATGGTCGCCGGCGCCTTCACGGGCTGGCTGGCGGTGCATGCCGGGCTGCCGCTGTGGGGCGGGGTGGCGGTGGCTGCGGGGGTGGGTGCGCTGCTCGGCCTGCTGCATGCCGGGCTCACCGTGGGGCTGGCGCTCTCCCAGCATGTGGCCGGGCTGGGCATCACGCTGCTGGCCACCGCGCTCAGCCACTTCGGCTACCGGGTGAGCTTTCCCAAGGTGAACACCCCGCCAACCATCACGCCCTTTGCCGAGATGAGCTGGCTGCCGGTGCCGGTGCTTTCGGCCCAGACCCCGCTCACCCTGCTCGCGCTGCTGCTGGTGCCGGCGATCGCCTGGCTGCTCTACCGCACGCCGGCCGGGCTGGCGCTGCGCATGGTGGGCGAGAACCCGCAGGCCGCCGAGGCCCAGGGCATCGGCGTGCTGGCCACCCGCACCACGGCGGTGGTCGCCGGCTCGGCCCTCATGGGCGTGGCCGGGGCCTTCCTGACCCTGGCCGCGTTCAACTCGTTCTACTTCAACATGGTCAACGGCCGCGGCTGGATCTGCGTGGCCCTGGTGGTGTTCGCGTCGTGGCGGCCGGGCAAGGCGCTGGTCGGCGCGCTGCTGTTCGCGTTCTTCGACGCCCTGCAGCTGCGGCTGCAGCAGGCCGGCGGCGCCGCGCTGCCCTTCCAGCTCTACCTGATGCTGCCCTACCTGCTGTCGATCCTCGCGCTGGTGCTGGTCGCCCGCCGCGCCGCCTACCCGCAGGCGCTGATGAAGCCCTATCGCAAGGGCGAGCGCTGAGTCGCGCCACGCCTCACCCGAGTCCCGGAGATTGCCCATGAGCCAGCCCGACCTGATGCTGCGTCACGTCAACCTGCCCGATGGCCGTGTCGATGTCGATGTCGCGGTGCGCGACGGGCGCATCGTCGGCATCGGCCCGGCGCTGCCCGGCGAGGCGCGAGAGACCGTCGATGGCGGCGGCATGCTGCTCAGTCCGCCCTTCGTCGATGTCCACTTCCACATGGACGCCACGCGCTCCTACGGCCTGCCGCGGGTGAATGCCTCGGGCACGCTGCTGGAGGGCATCGCGCTGTGGGGCGAACTCAAGCCGCTGCTCACGCAGGAGGCGCTGATCGAGCGGGCCATGGCCTACTGCGACTGGGCGGCGGCCCGCGGCCTGCTCGCGATCCGAACCCATGTCGACACCTGCGATCCGCGGCTGCTCGCGGTCGAGGCCCTGCTCGAGGTCAAGCGGCGGGTCGCGCCCTGGATCGACCTGCAGCTGGTGGCCTTCCCGCAGGATGGCGTGCTGCGCTACGACCCCGCGCGCGATCACCCCGGCTGTCGCGACAGCGCGTTCGACCTGCTGCGCAAGGCCCTCGACCTGGGCGTCGATGTGGTCGGCGGCATTCCGCACTTCGAGCGCACCATGGACGCCGGGCGCGAGTCGGTGCGCCTGCTGGCCGAGGAGGCGGCACGCCGCGGCCTGCGCATCGACATGCACTGCGACGAGACCGACGACCCGATGTCGCGGCACATCGAGACCCTCGCCTTCGAGACCCGCCGGCTGGGCCTGCAGGGCCGGGTCAACGGCTCGCACCTCACCTCGATGCACTCGATGGACAACTACTATGTGTCCAAGCTGATCCCGCTGATCGCCGAGTCGGGGGTGTCGGCCACCGCCAATCCGCTGATCAACATCACCATCCAGGGCCGGCACGACACCTACCCGAAGCGCCGCGGCATGACCCGCGTGCCCGAACTGCTGGCCGCCGGCGTGACCGTGGCCTTCGGCCACGACTGCGTGATGGATCCCTGGTACAGCCTGGGCAGCGGCGACATGCTCGAGGTGGCCCACATGGGCCTGCATGTGGCGCAGATGACCGGCCAGCAGGCCATGCGCCAGTGCTTTGCCGCGGTCACCGAGGCGCCGGCGGCGATCATGGGCCTGGAAGGCTACGGCCTCGCCGAGGGCTGCCACGCCGACTTCGTGCTGCTGCAGGCCCGCGACCCGATCGAGGCCATTCGTCTGCGTGCTGCCCGTCTGGGGGTGTGGCGCCGTGGCCGGCTGATCAGCAGCACCGCGCCGGCCACCGCGCAGCTGCATCTGCCCGGCCGGCCCTCTCAGGTGGACTGGCTGGCCGCGTGGCGCGGCTGACCTGGCGCGACGCGTCGTCCGCGGCTCGGCCGCGTGTTTATCCGCCGGCCGGGATCGCGGGGTTGCTGCGGCCGGTCAGTCGGCGCGGATGCCGGCTTCGGCGATCAGCCGCCGCCAGCGTTCGGTCTCCTCGCGCAGGAAGCGGCCGAAGGCCTCGGGGCCGGTGGGCTTCGGGTCGATGCCCAGGGTCTCCAGGCGCCCCCGCAGCTCGGGCTCGGCCAGCGTCGCGGCCAGCTCGCGGCTGAGCCGGGCCAGCGCCGGCGCGGGCGTGCCGGCCGGCGCCAGCACGCCATACCAGCTCACCGACTCGAACTCCGGCAGCGCCGACTCGGCCAGGGTGGGCACCTCGGGCAGCAGCCGGTTGCGCTCGATCGAGGTCACCGCCAGCGCGCGCACCTTGCCGGCGCGGATCATCGGCAGCGCCACCGTCACGCTGGTGAGGGCCACCGGCACGGCGCCGCCCACCAGATCGGCCAGCGCCGGCGCCTCGCCCTTGTAGGGCACATGCACCAGGTCCAGTCGGGCCCGTCGCTTGAGCAGTTCGGTGCTCAGGTGCGAGCCGGTGGCATTGCCGGCCGAGGCATAGGCGAGCGGCGGCGAGGCCGCGCGTGCGGCCTCCAGGAACTCGGTCGCGGTGCGCGCCCGAACCGACGGGTTGACCAGCATCACGAAGGGAAAGCTCCCCACGCCGCCCACCGGTACGAAGTCGCGCCCGATGTCATAGGGCAGGTTGGGCAGCAGCGAGGGGTTGACCGCGGCCACGCCCTGGTAGACCAGCACCAGGCTGTGGCCGTCGGCGGGCGCGCGCGCGGCGGCCTGCATGCCGATGACGCCACCGGCGCCCGGGCGGTTCTCCACCACCATCGGCTGGCCGAGCCTTTCGCCGAGCCGGCTGGCGAGAGCGCGCGCCAGCGAGTCGGTCAGGCCGCCCGCGGCGATCGGCACCAGCAGGCGCATCGGTCTGGTCGGGAAGTCCTGGGCCTGCGCGGCGCGGCTCAGGCCGAGGGCGAGCGGCGCGGCGAGCGCGCGGGTGAGCCGGCGGCGGGTCGGATCGGCCGGATCCGGACCGGTCAGGGTCGGGCGGGTCACCAGCGGATCGGTCAGGGTCGGGCGCATGGGGCGACCTCGTGGAGGCGGTCGCAGCCGACCGATGCCGAATCATGCCGCAGGCGCCACGCCCGGGCCGGTCGATTCGGGTACATTTCGACGCCCCCTCCGGAGATCGCCGTGCCCTCCCATTCCCCCCTCGATGTCTCCCGCCGTCAGGCCTGCGCAGCGCTGTCCGTGCTCGGCATGGCCGGTCTCACCGGTGCTGGCGCGCAGGCCCAGGGCTTCCCCACGCGCACCGTCACGCTGATGGTGCCCTTCCCCCCGGGCAGCGCCACCGACGCGGTCGCCCGCGCGCTCGCGCCGCAGGCCTCCAAGGCGCTCGGGCAACCGGTGGTGGTCGAGAACCGCCCGGGCGCAGCCGGCACCATGGCCGCCAGCATCGTGGCGCAGTCCAACTCGCCCGATGGCCACACCATCGCGATCGCCCCGGCCTCCATCTTCCGGGTGCCGCATGTGCAGAAGGTCAACTACGACCCCCTGCGCGACCTGACCTACATCATGGGCTTCTCGGCCTATACCTTCTCGCTGGTGGTGCCCGAGAGCTCGCCCTGGAAGACCATGGCCGACTTCATCGCCTTCGCCAAGGCGAATCCCGGCCGCATCCAGATCGGCGCGAGCGGCACCGGCAGCACCGGCCATGTGGTCACCCATTTCCTGAGCCTGAAGACCGGCGCCGAGCTCACCTTCGTGCCCTTCAAGGGCGGCTCCGAGGTGCTGCAGGCCTTCATCGGCGGCCATATCAACGCGGTCATCGATGGCGGCTGGGCCCAGATCGAGAAGCAGGGCAAGGGCCGGGTGCTGGTCACCTTCCAGGACAAGCGCGTGCCGCGCCTGCCTGATGTGCCCACCGCGCGCGAGGCGGGCTTCGATCTGGTCGCCAGCAGCCCGATCGGCCTGGTCGGCCCCAAGGGCATGGACCCGCGGGTGGTCAAGGTGCTGCACGACGCCTTCAGAGGCGCGCTCGCCGATCCCACCTACCGCAAGTTCCTCGAGACCTACGATCTGGTTGACGCCTACCTGCCGGGCGACGAATACCAGAAGCTGGGGGCGAGACTGTGGGTCGAGGAAAAGCGCAACTTCGACGCGCTGGGCTTCAAGGCCCAGTGAGCCGCCGGCGCCGCGCCCGCGCGGCCCGCCGGTGGCCCGCGCCATGAGCGGCTCGCGGCCGGTGCCGGCCGAGATCGCGCGCGAGGTCTTCCGCCAGCTGGCGCGCATGCGTCGGCCGCCCACGCCCGAGAACTACACCCGGGTCTACGCCCAGCAGGCCGGGCTCACGATGGCCCAGGTGCAGCCCGCCGCTGCCGCCATGGAGGCACTGGCCCGTGGCCTGCTCGCTGACGCGCCGCGGGCCGAGTTCAGCCGCGAACTGCGGCAGGCCCTCGAGGCCGGCCAGTGGGCGCAGGCGCAGCGCGCCATCCGCAGCGCGCTGTTGCGGGCAGGGCCGGCCGATTCGGCCGCTCACGCGGGCGGCGTGGTCCAGGCCGCGGGTGCTGCTGCCGCGGGCGGCGAGCCTGCCGGTGCTGTGGACGGGGCCGGCGCCGCCGCCGGAGCGCCCGCCTCGCCATCCCCGATCCATCGCCCCGAGGTCCTGCTCGAGCTGCTTGCCCAGGCGCTGTCGGCGCTCATCGACCAGCGCACCGGCTATCCCCCCGAGGTGGCGGTCGAGGCCTCGCTGCTGGCCGACGCGCTTCGTCTGGCGCAGACACCCGAGGCGTTCGATGAGGCCGCCTCACGCCTGGCCGAGTTCTGGCCTGCGCTGGCCGGGCGGGCGGACGGCCCCGCGCCCACGCTGCGCGCCCTGCATGATCTCGCCCGGCTGATGGTGCGCAACATGGGCGATCTGGTGGTCGATGACGACTGGGTGCGCGAGCAGACCGTGGCGCTGCAGGCGCTGCTCGAGCGGCCGCTCGGTCCCGAGGTGCTGGCCCAGGCCGCGCAGAGCTATCGGGAATTCGTGTTCCGTCAGGGCACCGTCAAGCACGCGGTCGATGGCGCGACCCGCTCGGTGCGCGAGCAGACCGCCTCGCTGGTCGACCGGGTGGGCGCCTTGTCGGCACGCACCGGCGAGTATCCCGGGCGCATCGCCGGCTATGCGCGGCAGATCCGCGAGGCCGACGGGCTGCCGCAGCTCAGCGGCCTGCTCGATGCGCTGCTGGCCGAGCTCGAGGCCATGCAGGCTGGCTTCGCGCAGGCGCAGCGCGAACTGCTCGAGACCGGCGAGCAGATGCTGCGCCAGGAGCAGCAGGTGCGCGCGCTGCAGGCCGAGCTCTCGCGCGGCGAACTGCTGCCTGCCGACCCGGTCACCGGCTCGCTCAATCGCCAGGGTTTCGAGCGGCAGGCGGCGCTCGAACTGGCGCGTGCCGATCGTCACGAGGCCCCGATGTGCCTGGCGGTGCTCGATGTCGATTCCCTGCGCGAGCTCGATGCGCGGGTCGGCCCCGGCGCCAGCGACGAGGCGCTGCGCGAACTCGCCGTGGGCGCGCGCGAGACCCTGCGTCCCACCGACACCCTGGCCCGCTGGAGCGATCAGGAGTTCCTGATCCTCATGCCCGACACCGCTCCCGACGAGGGCGAGCGGCAGATGGTGCGCGTGCAGCGCGAGCTCACCAAGCGCCTGTTCCTGCGCCATCGCGAGCGGGTGCTGATCACCTTCTCGGCGGGCGTTGCTGCGCGAGGCCCTGGCGAGAGCCGCGAGTCGCTGGTGACCCGTGCCGAGCAGGCGATGGCCGCGGCCCGCCAGTCGGGCCGCAACCGCGTGCAGCGGGCGCCCGATCGGGAGCCGCCCGCCGATGCGGGCGCGTCAGCCTCCAACGCACCAAGCCCCGACGCACCGCCGCCCGGCTGAGCCGTCGTCGCGCCGAGCCTCCAGCACTGCTCAGGGCCGGCGCGCCTCGGGCAGAAACCGCACGCCCGCGCGGGCCAGCCCGCCGCCCACGCCCACCGGCGTCCCATCGGCACGCCAGCAGGCTGCGCCCTGCAGGCTGCCATCGGGCAGGAAGGCGATGGCATTCAGGCCGCCGCCCACATTGGGCACCCGCTGCACCGAGTGGCCGCGGCCGGCCAGCGCCTGGCCCAGCGCCTCGGAGATCTGCGGCTCGAGCTCCAGCGCATAGCCCTGGGTCCAGATGCGCGGCGCCTCCACCGCCTCCTGCAGGCTCATCTCGTGGTCGATCAGGTTGATCACGGCCTGCAGCGCCGAGGGGAAGATGCGCAGGCCGCCCGGCAGGCCGAGCGCGAAGCGTGGCTGGCCGTCGCGCAGCACGATCAGCGGCGACATCGACGAGGTCACCCGCTTGCCCGGCGCCATCGAGTTGGCACGGCCGGGGTGCGGGTCGAACACATAGAGGTAGTTGTTCGGGATGGCGCCGGTGCCCGGCACCATGTAGCGGGCGCCGAACAGCGAATTGATGGTCTGGGTGGCGCTGACGATCCGGCCATCGCGATCGGCCACGGTGAGGTGGGTGGTGTTGGCGCCCTCGGCCGGCACCACACCCGGCGACCAGTCGCGGCTGCGCAGCGGGTCGATCTGCGCGCGCCGTTGCGCCGCGTACTCGGCCGACAGCAGCCGGGCCACCGGCACCGGCACGAAGTCGGGGTCAGCGGTGGCCGCGGCCCGGTCGGCGAAGGCGATGCGCATCACCTCCGCGATCAGGTGCAGGGTCTGCTCGCTGCCGAAGCCGCTGGCGCGCAGGTCGAAGCCCTCGAGGATGTTGAGCATCTGGCCGATGTGCAGCGGCCCGGCGCAGGGCGGCGGCGGCCCCGTGATCTCGAAGCCCCGATAGGCGGTGCGCAACACCGGCAGCCGGTGGGTGCGGTAGGCAATCAGGTCGGACTCGGCCAGGAAGGCCTCGTGGCGGCGCATGTCGTCGGCCAGGCGGACACCCAGGGCGCCGCCGTAGAGCAGCGCCGGCCCCTCGCGCACCACCGCGCGCAGCGTGTCGGCGTAGGCGCCGTTGCGCACCCGCTCGCCGGCCTTCACCGGCGTGCCGGCCGGCAGGAACACCCGTGAGATCTCCGGGTCGGCGAGCATGTCGGCCGCGCAGTCGGTGACGCAGTCCGACAGGAAGGGCGTGGCCGCGAAGCCGCGCTCGGCATGGCGGATCGCCGGCTCGACCACATCGGCCAGCGACAGCGTGCCGTGCTCGCGCAGCATCTCGCACCAGGCCATCAGGTTGCCCGGCGTGCCCACCGCGCTGCGGCCCACCGCGTTGCGCCGGCCCACGGTGTCGAGCACGCCTGGCGGCGCCTCGGGGTCGGGCGTGAAGCTGTCGGGGCGGATCGCCGCCGGGCAGCGGGCCTGGCCCTCCAGGATGGTCTGGCTGCCGTCGGCCAGGCGGATGTTGGCGAAGCCCCCGCCCAGGATGCCGACCATCATCGGCTCGACCACCGTCAGCGTGAACAGCGCCGACACCGCCGCATCCACCGCGTTGCCGCCCGCGGCGAGCATCTCGGCGCCGGCCGCGCTGGCCAGTGGATGGTTGGTGACCACCATGCCGCGCGACCCGGTGGCCGGCTGTTTCTCGTTGCTGAAGGGCGTTCCCGCCCGCGCTCGCCAGTGGCTCATGCCGTTCTCCCTGGGGATGGTCCGACGCTGTATGGGGTGCCCGCGCTTCAGCGCTGGCGGGTGAACTTCAGCACGCCTTCGGGGGTGTCGATCAGCAGCCAGGGCTCTTCGAGCCGGATGCCGCTGGCCTGACCGAGCAGCCCCAGGAAGCGCTGCTCCTGGGTCATGGCCGCCGGCGCGCAGGCCATGCGGGTGGTGACCAGCGGGCCGATCGTCAGCCGCCCCTCGCTCACGCGCACCGGACCCATGAACCGGTTGCAGCCGCCCGAGCCGCCGAGCTGTCCGGCCTGCGGGAAGCCCAGGGTGGACTGCAGGCGATCGATCACGCCGCGGCCGGTGATGTCCTCGAGCAGCCACTGCGAGCCCTGCAGCGACGCGAGCAGGGCGGTGGTATCGGGCCGCGCCGCGGGGGCCGCGGGCGCGCCCGCACCCGTGCCCGCACCCGTGCCCGCACCCGTGCCCGGCGAGGCGGCCCGCTCCAGCGGCGTGCAGGCGGCCGGCAGGGCCGCCGCGAGGAGAAGAAGCGCGAACATCCGGGTGAGGCGCAGGGGCATGGGGATTCTCCGGGTATCGGGCCAGTCTAGAGCAAAGCCCTCACCCGGCCCGGCGCGCCGGGCTTAACTTGACACCCGCAGGCCCCCTCCTTAGGCTGGCGGCCTGCGCCGATTTGACGATCAGCTTGCGGGCGCATAACAAATACGGCTAAAGCGGCGTGGGAAGTCAGTCTTCCCACCAGCCCGACCCGGCCGGATCAGCAAGCGGGTCGGGTTTTTTTTCGTGCAGTCGCGCCGCGTGTCCCAAGCCCCAGCCCCTTCCCCTGCTGCACAGACCGACGCTGCGTCGGTCGGCGTGGTCATGCCCCGGCGCATGCGCTTTGCGCAGCCGCTGGCGCTGGCCAGCGGGGCCAGTCTGGCCGACTACGAACTGGTCTACGAGACCTACGGCGAGCTCAACGCCAGCCGCTCCAATGCGGTGCTGGTGTGCCACGCGCTCAATGCCTCGCACCATGTGGCGGGTGTGCATGCCGACACCCCCGGCAACGAGGGCTGGTGGGACAACATGGTCGGGCCGGGCAAGCCGCTCGACACCCGCCGCTTCTTCGTGGTGGGCATCAACAATCCCGGCAGCTGCTTCGGCTCCACCGGGCCGATGTCGATCAACCCGGCCACCGGCCGGCGCTATGGCCCGGACTTCCCGGTGGTCACCGTGGAAGACTGGGTCCATGCCCAGGCCCGACTGGCCGATGCGCTGGGCATCGAGCGCTTTGCTGCGGTCATGGGCGGCAGCCTCGGCGGCATGCAGGCGCTGGCCTGGGCCACCCTGTACCCGCAGCGGGTGGCCCACTGCATCGCGATCGCCTCCACCCCGCGGTTGTCCGCGCAGAACATCGCCTTCAACGAGGTGGCACGGCGCGCGATCATCACCGATCCCGAGTTCCACGGCGGTCGCTTCTACGACCATGGCGTGGTGCCGCGGCGTGGCCTGCAGGTGGCGCGCATGATCGGCCACATCACCTACCTGTCCGACGACACCATGGCCGAGCGCTTCGGCCGCGCCCGTCGTGGCCGCGCCGAGGGCGACGGCTACGACTTCGGCTTCGAGGTCGAGTTCGAGATCGAGTCCTACCTGCGCTATCAGGGCGAGAAGTTCTCGGCCTACTTCGACGCCAACACCTATCTGCTGATCACCCGGGCGCTCGACTACTTCGACCCGGCCGCGGCCCATGGTGGCGATCTCGCGGCGGCGCTGGCGCCGGCCACCGCTGACTTCCTGATCGCCTCGTTCACCACCGACTGGCGTTTCTCGCCCGCGCGCAGCCGCGAGATCGTGCACGCGCTGCTCGCCAACCGCCGCGCGGTCACCTACGCCGAGATCGACGCGCCGCATGGCCACGATGCCTTCCTGCTCGACGACCCGCAGTACCACTCGGTGGTGCGGGCCTACTTCGAGCGCATCGCGCAGGGGCTGACATGAGCGCGCTGCGCCCTGACCTCGCCCTGATCGCCGGCTGGATCGCGCCCGGCTCGCGGGTGCTCGACCTGGGCTGCGGTGATGGCGCCCTGCTCGACCATCTTCGGCGCGACAAGGGCTGCCAGGGCTATGGCGTGGAGATCGACGATGCCGCGGTGCTTGCCTGCGTGCGGCGCGGCGTCGATGTCATCCAGCGCGACATCGAGGCCGGGCTCGACATGTTCGCCGCCGCGCAGTTCGACCTCGTGGTGTCCTCGATGGCCATCCAGGCCACCCACCGCACCGCCGATGTCCTGCGCGACATGAGCCGCGTGGCCCGCGAGTGCGTGGTCTCGTTCCCCAACTTCGGCCACTGGCGTCATGCCTGGTCGCTGCTGCGCGGCCGCATGCCGATGTCGAGCGAGATGCCCTACCAGTGGTACGACACCCCCAACCTGCATCTGGCCACGCCCCGCGACTTCGAGGACCTGCTCGGCAGTCTCGGGCTGGTGGTGCGGGCCCGTGCCTTCCTGGCCGATGGCCAGCCGGTCAGCGGTCTCGCCGGCTGGCGCGCCACCCAGGCGATCTACCGCTTCTCGTGCGCGCCGGAGGCGGCATGACCCTGCAGCGCTGGCGCGCCGTGCTCGGCTATGGCGGTCTGGTGCCGTTCGTGAGCCTGGCGCTGCTGGTCTGGCTCACCCCGCAGCCGGTGGCCCGCTTCCTGGTCGCCATGCAGCTTGCCTACGGCGCCATGATCCTGTGCTTCGTCGGCGCGGTGCACTGGGGCCGCAGCCTCGGGCCCGACACCGGCCGGGTTGGTGGCGCCACCCTGGTCTGGAGCGTGCTGCCCTCCCTGTGGGCCTGCCTGGCGCTGCTGCTCTCGTACTCGAACCGGCTCGGGCTGATCATGATCGCCGCGGGTCTGGTCCTGGCCTGGCTGCTCGACCGTTTCGTGCTTTTCAAGGCCGAGCGCGAGGCCGACTGGCTTGCCGATTTCATGCGGCTGCGCGCCCGCCTGAGCGCAGTGGCCGTGCTCTGCCTGCTGACCACGCTGGCCTCGCCGGCCTCGGCCTGAGTCGAGCATCCGCGTCGGCGTCACCGGGACGGGGCGGATTACCCCTCAAGATGCACCGAAAGCGGGTTTCGTGCACCATCGCGGGCCTGCCAGGTCCCGTTCTGGTGCGTGCGGCCGTCCCGCACCGGGTTGGCGGGGTCGGCCGATGGATGTCCGCAGCAAAATCCCCGCCGTCTCTCCGTGGCATGCCACTTGCATCGGGGTCGTGTCTTCACTACCGCCGGCCTTGCCGGGAAGGAGTCTGAGTTCATGAATCGTTCCGTCGTTTCGCGCCCGATGGCGGCGCTCGGTGCCGCGTTCGCGCTGGGCGCTTCGCTGCTGGCCGCGCCGGCCCTCGCCCAGGAGAAGGTCCTGCGCATCGCCATGACCGCCGCCGACATTCCGCGCACCCTCGGCCAGCCAGACCAGGGCTTCGAGGGCAACCGGTTCACCGGCATCCCGATGTACGACGCGCTCACGCAGTGGGACCTCAGCAAGACCGATGCGCCCAGCGTGGTGATTCCGGGCCTGGCCCTCTCCTGGGCGGTCGATGCCAAGGAAAAGACCAAGTGGGTGTTCAAGCTGCGCCCCGGCGTGAAGTTCCATGACGGCTCGGCAGTGAACGCCGATGCCATCGTCTGGAATGTCCGCAAGGTGCTCGACAAGGAGGCGCCGCACTTCGACGCCAGCCAGGTGGGCGTCACCGCATCGCGCATGCCCACCCTGCGCAGCGCCCGCAAGATCGATGACCTCACGGTCGAGCTCACCACCAGCGAGCCCGACTCCTTCCTGCCGCTGAACCTCACCAACCTGTTCATCGCGTCGCCGACGCACTGGCAGAAGAAGTTCGACGCCGCCGCCGGCGCCACCCCGGCCGACAAGGCCAAGACCGCCTGGACCGCGTTTGCCGCCGATGCCTCGGGCAGCGGCCCGTTCCGCATGGCCCGCTTCGTGCCGCGCGAGCGTCTCGAGGTGGTGGCCAACAAGGCCTACTGGGATCCCAAGCGCGTGCCGAAGATCGACCGCGTGGTGATGGTGCCCATGCCCGAGGCCAACGCCCGCACTGCGGCCCTGCTCTCGGGTCAGGTCGACTGGATCGAGGCGCCGGCGCCCGACGCCATGCCCACCATCCAGCAGCGCGGCTTCAAGATGTACTTCAACCCGCAGCCGCATGTGTGGCCGTGGCAGCTGTCCTTCGCCGACGGCTCGCCCTGGCTCGACAAGCGGGTGCGCCACGCCGCCAACCTGTGCGTCGACCGCACCGGCCTGCTCAAGCTGCTCGGCGGCATGATGGGCGTGCCCAAGGGCACGGTGCCTCCCGGCCACCCCTGGTGGGGCGACCCGAAGTTCGATATCCGCTATGACCCCGAAGCCGCCCGCAAGCTGATGACCGAAGCGGGTCACAGCGCCGCCAAGCCGCTCAAGGTCAAGGTGCAGATCTCGGCCTCGGGTTCGGGCCAGATGCAGCCGCTGCCGATGAACGAGTTCGTGCAGCAGTCGCTGAAGGCCTGCCACTTCGATGTCCAGTTCGATGTCATCGAGTGGAACACGCTGTTCACCAACTGGCGCAAGGGCGCGAAGGATCCGTCGGCCAACGGCGCCAACGCGATCAATGTCAGCTTCGCCACCATGGACCCGTTCTTCGCGATGGTGCGCTTCACCAGCACCAAGGCCTTCCCGCCGGTCTCGAACAACTGGGGCTATTTCGGCAACGCCGAGATCGACAAGATGATCGCCGACGCCCGCACCAGCTTCGACGAGAAGGCGCGCAACGCGGCCCTGGCCAAGCTGCATGCCCGCATCGTCGAGGAAGCGCCCTTCGTCTGGATCGCCCATGACGTGGGTCCGCGCGCGATGTCGGCCAAGGTCAAGGGCGTGGTCCAGCCCAAGAGCTGGTTCATCGACATCGCCACCATGTCGCTGGACTGACGCAGGCCCTGCCGCCCGCCTGTCGCCACGCCGATGCTTGCCTATCTCGGTCGCCGCGCGTTCTACGCGCTGCCCATCATGCTCGGCGTGGCGCTCTTCTGCTTCCTGCTGGTCCATCTCGCGCCCGGCGATCCGCTGGTGTCGGTGCTGCCGCCCGATGCCTCGGTGGAGCTGCAGCGCCAGCTGATGACCCTCTACGGCTTCGATCGTTCCCTGCCCGAGCAGTTCGTGCGCTGGCTGTGGCGGGCGCTGCAGGGCGATCTCGGCACCTCGATCGCCAGCGGCCGTCCGGTGACCTCCGAGGTCACCAAGGCGGTGGGCAACACCCTCATGCTGGCGGTCTTCGCCACCGCCATCGGCTTCCTGCTCGGATCGCTGTTCGGTTTCGTGGCCGGCTACTTCCGCGACTCCTGGGTCGATCGCGCCGCCTCGGCGCTGTCGGTGCTCGGGGTCAGCGTGCCGCACTACTGGCTGGGCATGGTCCTGGTCATCATCTTCTCGGCCCAGCTCAACTGGCTGCCGGCCACCGGCGCCGGACCTGGCGGCTCGGATGCCTGGGTCTGGAACTGGGAGCACATGCGTCATCTCGTGCTGCCCGCCATCACCATGTCGGTGATCCCCATGGGCATCATCGCGCGCACCGTGCGCGCGCTGGTTGCCGAGATGCTGGCCCAGGAGTTCGTGGTCGGCCTGCGCGCCAAGGGCCTCACCGACCTCGGCGTGTTCCTGCATGTGGTCAAGAACTGCGCGCCCACCGCGCTGGCGGTCATGGGCCTGCAGCTCGGCTACCTGCTCGGTGGCTCCATCCTCATCGAGACCGTGTTCTCCTGGCCGGGCACCGGCTTCCTGCTGAACTCGGCCATCTTCCAGCGCGACCTGCCGCTGCTGCAGGGAACCATCCTGGTGCTGGCGATGTTCTTCGTGCTGCTCAATCTGCTGGTCGATGCGCTGCAGTCGTCGCTCGACCCGAGGATGGCCCGTGGCTGAGTCGGTGGTGAGCGTGCCTGGCGCCGCGGGCGCAACGGCGGCGCCCATGCCCGCGGGCGGCGCGGGCTACTGGACCGGCGTGCTGCGCCGGCTGCTGCGCGACCCGGTCGCGATGGGCGCGCTGCTGGTGATCGCCGCACTGGTGATCATGGCGGTGTTCGCACCCTGGCTCTCGCCGGCCGATCCCTTCGCCTCGGCGATGCTCAAGCGCCTCAAGCCGATCGGCAGCGAGGGCTTCCTCCTCGGCTCCGACGAGCTCGGCCGCGACATGCTCTCGCGCCTCATGCTCGGCGCGCGCCTGTCGCTCTTCATGGGCATCACGCCGGTGATCGCGGCCTTCGTGATCGGCTCGACCATCGGCATCGTGGCCGGCTACGCAGGTGGCGCCGTGAACAGCGTGATCATGCGCACCATCGATGTCTTCTACGCCTTCCCGTCGGTGCTGCTGGCGATTGCCCTGTCGGGTGCGCTCGGCGCGGGCATCGGCAACGCGCTGCTCTCGCTCACCGTGGTGTTCGTGCCGCAGATCGCGCGGGTGGCCGAAAGCGTCACCACCCAGGTGCGCAACCGCGACTTCGTCGAGGCCGCGCGCGCCTCGGGCGCCGGTGCGCTCACCATCGTGCGGGTGCATGTGCTGGGCAATGTGCTCGGGCCGATCTTCGTGTACTCCACCAGCCTCATCTCGGTGTCGATGATCCTCGCCTCGGGCCTGTCCTTCCTGGGCCTGGGCGTGAAGCCGCCGGAGCCGGAGTGGGGCCTGATGCTCAACACCCTGCGCACCGCGATCTACACCCAGCCCTGGGTGGCGGCGCTGCCCGGCGCGATGATCTTCATCACCTCCATCTCCTTCAACCTGCTCTCCGACGGCCTGCGCTCGGCCATGGATGTGAAGCGATGAGCGCGCCGGCGTCCGCATCGATGCCGGCCGGCGAGCGCACGGCGCAACCGCTGCTCACCGTGCGCGGTCTGCTCAAGCACTTCCCGGTGCGCCATCGGGGTGGCGGCGCCGTGGTGCGTGCGGTCGACGGGGTCGACTTCGAGGTGCTGGCGGGCGAGACCCTCGGCGTGGTCGGCGAGTCGGGCTGCGGCAAGTCCACCACGGCGCGGCTGCTGATGTCCCTCATCGAGCCCGGCGCCGGCGAGGTGATCTTCGATGGCCGTCAGGTGGGCTCGCGCGATCTGCCGCTGCGCGAGTATCGACGCCAGGTGCAGATGGTCTTCCAGGACAGCTACTCGTCGCTGAATCCGCGCATGCCCATCGAGCAGTCGATTGCCTTCGGGCCGCAGGTGCACGGCCTGCCGGCGCGTGCTGCGCTCGCCCGCGCCCGCGACCTGCTCGCCCGGGTGGGTCTCGAGCCCTCGCGCTTTGCGGCCCGCTATCCGCACGAGCTCTCGGGCGGGCAGCGCCAGCGGGTGAACATCGCCCGTGCGCTTGCGCTCGAGCCGCGGCTGGTGATCCTCGACGAGGCGGTGTCGGCGCTCGACAAGTCGGTGGAGGCGCAGGTGCTCAACCTGCTGCTCGACCTGAAGCAGGAGTTCGGCCTCACCTACCTCTTCATCAGCCACGACCTGCATGTGGTGCGCTTCCTGTGCCACCGCGTCATGGTGATGTACCTCGGCCGCGTCGCCGAGATCGGGCCCTCGCGCGCGCTCTATGAGGAGCCTGCCCATCCGTACACCCGGGCGCTGCTCTCGTCCATGCCCTCCATGGACCCCGATCACCGCACCGAGGAGCCGCCGCTCTCGGGTGATCCGCCCAATCCCATCGATCCGCCCTCGGGCTGCCGCTTCCACACCCGCTGCGCGCAGGCGCGCGCGGTCTGCCGCGAGCGCACCCCGGCGCTGAGCGCGCCCGACGGTCTGCGCCGGGTTGCCTGCCTGATCCACGAACCCGACAGCGGCTATGCCGCCTCGCCGGCACTGAGCATCGATGCCTGAGTCCACCGATATTCCCGCGGTCGAGATCAGCGGCCTTACCGTGCGCTTCCTCACCGGAGGCGCGCCGATCGATGCGGTCAACGGCGTGGACCTCTCGGTGCGCCGTGGCGAGGTGGTCGCCCTGATCGGCGAGTCGGGCTCGGGCAAGTCGGTCACGCTGCGCTCGGTGATGGCGCTGCACGCTGCAGCCCGCACCCGCATCGGCGGTTCGGTGAAGGTGGCCGGCCGCGAGGTGCTGACCATGGCTCGACGCGAGCTCGCCGATCTGCGCGGCGCCACGGTGTCCATGATCTTCCAGGAGCCGCTGCTGGCCTTCGACCCGGTCTACACCGTGGGCGAGCAGATCATCGAGACCATCCTGCGCCACGAGAAGGTCGGCCGCGAGGCGGCGCGCGCGCGGGCGCTCGCGCTGTTCGAGCGGGTGCGCATCCCGAGCCCCGAGCGGCGGCTGCAGAACTATCCGCACGAGATGTCGGGTGGCATGCGTCAGCGGGCCATGATCGCGCTCGCGCTGGCCTGCAATCCGCAGGTGCTGCTGGCCGACGAGCCCACCACCGCGCTCGATGCCACGGTGCAGATCCAGATCCTGCTGCTGCTGCGCGAACTGCAGCGCGACCTCGGCCTGGCGATCGTTTTCGTCACCCACGATATCGGCGCGGCGGTGGAGGTGGCCGACCGGGTGGCGGTGATGTATGCCGGCCGTATCGTCGAGACCGGCCCGGTGCGCGAGGTGCTGCGCGCGCCGCGCCATCCCTACACGGTGGCGCTGCTCGGCAGCCGCGTGCACGGCGGCTTCGATCCCGATGCCCGCCTGCCGGTCATCCCGGGCTCCCCGCCCGATTGCTCGGCGCTGCCGCCGGGTTGCGCCTTCGCCGAGCGCTGCTCGCAGGCCCAGGCCGAGTGCCGCACGCGCCAGCCCGAGCCGGTGAGCGTGGGGCCTCAGCATCAGGCCCGCTGCCTGCGGATCAGTGCCGTGGCCTGAGCGCGGCGGGCTGCGGCCCTAGCGCTGGCGCGTGTCGGCCGGGCACGGCATGCTGGGGTCGACCCCAGCAAGGGTTTGCCCGCACTAGGGCACGCCCCATCTCGTGGCCGCCCGCTCAGGCGGTGATATTTCACACATCCTGCGCCGCCTGCGGCCTTGCCCGTCGCGCGCTGCGTCGTTGCAGGCTTCCCCTGACGAGGTCTTCGCCATGTCTCTTGCCGCACTCGATCGCAGCGCGATCGACCTGCAACGCTTCCAGCCCGCCTGGCTCGACACCCCGGCCGCGAACCCTGCCGGCGAAGCCCAGGAGCCGCCGCTGCAGCCGTTGATGTCCGGGCGCAGCTTCGAGGAGATCTTCGGTCCGCCCTCGCCGCTGCTGCTGGCCAAGGCGGTGCCGCCGTCCGGGGGCAAGGCCCCGCCTGCGCCGCCGCCTGGGGTCAAGGCCGGCACGGTCCCTGATCCGGCAGCGGGTAACTGGTTCGTCGGCGTCAAGCTGGGCGCTCAGGACCAGAAGTTCATGATCCCCTGGATCAATCGCAAGCTGGATCTGAACGGATTCGGGCCGGCGCTTGCGGTCTACTTCCCCGAGGCCAAGACCGCCTTCATCACCTCGACCGGCAGCGTCGCGGCTCCCCTCGTCGGCAATGGCATCAGCAAGGGCGCGAGCGCCCTGGGCCTGGACCCGGCACTGGGTCGGCTGAAGTATGTCGCCACCTACAACCATGAGATGAACACCTGGCAGCTCGGTGTCGGCAACAGCGTCATGCACCAGGGTTACGGCTACTTCTACAACGCCAGGGTCAGCCCTGACGGGCTTGCTGCGGCGACTGCCAAGTCCCTGAAGTCGCAGGGCAAGGACATCCCGGTTGGCACCCTCAATTTCGGCGTCATCCAGAGCCCTCGCTGCGACGAGAAGACCACATCGCCCATCCTGAACAGCCGCGGCCAGCGGACCGGGACCACCATGGAGCCCGGCGTCTTTTCGCGCGCCGCCACCGGCGTGGGTTTGCAGGCCCAGCTTGTCGCGCGCGACGGCCAGCTCGGTGTCAAGTTCGGGCGGTTCGACAACGTCATGCCATTGGCGATTTTCGAGGGGGCCACGGCAGCGGCTTCCTCGCTGCTCAGCAACAGCGACAACATTGCCTGCAAGGCCAAGCAGACCGTCAGCGAGTCGGCGACCGCCATCCATCAGGCACTCGCTTCACGGCTCAAGCCTGACCAGATCGTCACCTTCGGCGCTGGGGCGGCGGGCCTGGTCTGGGCCATCATGCAGGCAGTGGGCAGCGGCGAGCTGCGGCATGGACTCTGAGTGATCCAGGCAGTGCGCTCCCCGGGCCTCCTGCCGCCCGCGCGCAGATGGTCAGATCTCTGTCTAACGACCCCCTCGCCCCTTCAACTGCCGCGCCAGCCGCTCCCGGATCACCGGTGAGGCCAGGCTGGTCTGCGTGGCGCGGCGCAGGGTGAGCTCATCGTAGCGGCCGGCGGCCACCTGCGCGAGATGACGCTTCATC
>NZ_CEXFHW010000011.1:0-43078 GCF_982640115.1 Quisquiliibacterium sp.
AAGACGAGCGGAGCGACCTCGGCCGAGCGCGGCCGGGCGTCGGGCAGCACCTCGGGGCTGGCAACCGCCGTCGCGGGCGCGCGGGCGGGCGAGGCCGGCGTGCGCGACTGCGCCGCGGATGCGCGAACGGGCGATGCGGATTCACGACCCGGCAAGGCGGATGCGCGGACCGGTGAGACAGCAACGCCGCCCGGAGCCGCCGCGGGGCGCTCGGCCGGCCGCAGCGCCGCAGACACGGGCCGCGGCGCCGGGGAGGACATGGGCCGCTGGGCCGCCGAGGGCGGCGCCGGCCGTGGCGGCACGGGCGCGATCATCTCGGACTCGATCCGGTCGATCTGCTCGGCAGCCCGCTGCGCCATCGCACGCTGGCGCTCGACCGACACGGACGCCGGCTTGCGCGTCTCGGCCGTCGGTCGCGACGACGACGGCGCGGCGCGCCGGGCATCGGCGGGCGGCTTGTCACGGCGCGAGAACAGCGAAAAGACCACGAGGCACCTTGTCCCAGGGGGCGGTCGTCCAGTCTAGCACCGCCCCCCGACGCCCAAGCCACCCGCCTTGTCCGGCGGTCGGGCCGAATACACCGCCCATCTTCGCAACCCTGTTGCAAGACAAAGAGCGCCTCGGCTAGACTCGCGCCTCCTCAAGAATACAACCTGGTTGCAATCATGACAGGATGGATCGAACCCCGATGGGGTCTGGCGCTGCTCGGCCTGTGGCTGAGCCCGGCAATGGCGCAGAGCGGCGCGAGCAGTCCGACCGGGCCGGTGCTCAGCCTCGACGAAGTCCGGGTGACGGCCGACCCCCTCACGCCCGACGAGGTCAGGGTCACCCGACCGGTGAGCGTGCTGCAGGGCGAGGGTCTGCGCCGCGCACTGGACAGCTCGCTGGGCAGCACCCTGGCCAGCCAGCCCGGCGTGCACTCCAGCGCCTTCGGCACCGCGGCCGGCCGACCGGTGATCCGCGGTCAGGACGGCGCTCGGGTTCGGGTGACGCAGGACGGTCTGGACAGTTTCGATGCCTCCGCCCTGAGTCCGGATCACGCCGTGGCGATCGACCCGCTCGCCGCCCGCCGCATCGAGATCCTGCGCGGCCCGGCCACCCTGCTCTACGGCGGCGGTGCGATCGGCGGTCTGGTCAACATCGGGACCGGGCGTATTCCGCTGCAGCGGCTCGGCAGCCCGGAGGGCGGCGCCGTGCTGGTGGCCGACCCCGGCAATCACGGGCATCACGCCGGCGCCAGCGTGTCCGGCGGACTCGGCGGTCTGAACTGGTCGGTGGGCGGGTTCGACCGCCGGGTGGGCGACTACCGCATCCCGGGTCAGATCAATGTCGCCGACCCCGACTCCCGTTCGGCCCGGCTACCCAACAGTTACCAGCGCGGTGACGGTGGTCATGCCGGCCTGTCGTGGGTGGGTGAACGGCTGACCCTGGGCCTGGCGCACGGCGAGTTCGGCGCACGCTATGGGATCCCGGCCGAGCCGGATGTCTCGATCCGCCTGAAGCAGCAGCGCACCGACGCGCTCGCGATCATCGAGCGACCCCTGCCGGGCATCACCCGGCTGCGCGCGACGCTGGCCGATGGCCGCTACCGGCACGACGAGGTCGAGGGCAGCGGGCAGATCGGCACCGCCTTTCGCAGCAGCGGCCGCGAGACCCGCGTGGAGCTCACCCATGAGCCGATCGCCCAGGTGCGCGGCGTGTTCGGCTGGCAGGGTCGGGAGCGCTCCCTGCAGGTCTCGGGCGACGAGGCCTACCTGCCCGGCAACCGGGAACGCCAGGGGGCGCTCTTCTATGTGGGCGAGCGCGCCTTCGGTCCGACCCGGCTGGAGTTCGGCTGGCGCGGCGAACAGGCGCGGCTGCGCCCCGACGCGGCGAGCGGGCTGCCCGGCCGCGACTTCTCGCTGCAGTCCGCCTCGGCCGGGATCAGCCTGCCGCTGAATGCCGCCCATCGCGTCGGGCTGAACCTGGCGATGGCGCAGCGCGCGCCGGCGGCCGAGGAGCTCTACGCCAACGGCCCGCACGCCGCGACCGCCACACTCGAGATCGGCGACAGCGCGCTGCGCCGTGAACGCTCGATGAACCTCGACCTGTCGGTGCGCCGCACCGCCGGGGCGCTGCGCTGGAAGGCCGGCCTCTACACCAACCGGTTCAGCAACTACATCCACGGGCGCACCACCGACGCGAACGGCGACGGTATCGCCGACCGCGTGGACGCCGCCAATCACATCGAGAACTCCGCCGCCGCACCGGGCGCGGGTGAGTTCACCCGGCTGGTCTACACCCAGGCGGGGGCGCGCTTCAACGGCCTGGAGGCCGAGCTGACCTGGCAGCCCACCGGATCACCCTGGGGCCTGCGGCTCTTCGGTGACAGCGCGCGCGGGCGCATCGACGGCGAGGGCAACGCGCCGCGCATGGCGCCCACCCGGTTCGGCGCAAGCCTGGACATGGAGCGCGGCGCGTGGAGCGGCTTCGTGTCGGCCATGCGGGTCGCCGGCCAGAACCGCATCGCGGCGCTGGAGACGCGCACCGATGCCTACACGCGGGTGGATGCCGAGATCGCCTGGCGCGCGCGCGGCGAGGGCACGCGCGGCCTCACGCTCTTCCTGCAGGGACGCAATCTGCTGAACGAGACCATCCGGCCGCACACCTCGTTCGTGAAGGACCGGGTGCCGCAGCCGGGGCGCACGCTGATGGCCGGTGTGCGGGCGAACTTCTGAGCGGCGCAGGCGCGCCGGGCAAGACTGGCGCGCCGCCGAGGGCTGCCCCGGCCGCGCCGCGTGCGCCGTCGGGGATCAGTCGCCGTAGAGCTTCTGGCGAAGCTCGCGGCGCTGCTGCGCTTCGAGGGAGAGCGTGGCGGTGGGCCGCGCGAGCAGACGCGGAATGCCGATCGGCTCGCCGGTCTCTTCGCAGTAGCCGTAGTCGCCGGCCTCGATGCGCGAGAGCGACTGCTGGATCTTCTTGAGCAGCTTGCGCTCGCGATCGCGGGTGCGCAGTTCGAGCGCGTGCTCTTCCTCGATGGTGGCGCGATCGGCGGGATCGGGCACGATGACCGTCTCGCGCAGGTGCTCGGTGGTCTCGCCGGCGTTGTGCAGGATGTCGCGCTCCATCTGCTGAAGCCGCTGCCGGAAGAACTGCAGCTGGGCGTCATTCATGTAGTCCGATTCCGGCAGCTTGAGCAGCTCGGCTTCGGTGAGCGGTTTCCTGTCTTTGCTGGATGCCATGTCGTGCTTCCGGTCTGCCGTTGGGGATCGGGCCGGCATCAGGCCAGGCACTGCTCCAATCCCTTGATGAACATGTCTTTCGGCAGATTTCTTCCGATGAAGACCATCTTGCTGGAGCGCTTTTCACCGGGCTGCCACTTGCGGCCCATGTCGGCACCCATCATCTGATGGACGCCCTGGAAGACGGTCTGGCGGTCAGACCCCTTCATGAAAAGCACGCCTTTATACCGCAACATGTCCTGGCCGTAAACCTGGATGATCCCGCCGAGAAAGTCCTCGAGCTTGACCGGATCGAAGGCCCGGTTGGAGCGGTAGACGAAGGACTGCACCGCCTCGTCGTGCTCGTGCTCGTCGCTGGTGAGGAACTGCGGATCGATCTCCAGGATGGCATTGAGGTTGAAGCCGCGGATGTCGAGGATGTCGGCGATGTCGGCATCGCCGAAGTTCACCGGGCGGATCGGCGCCCGCGGGTTGATGCGCACCAGCCGCTGGCGCAGCTTCTCGCGATCGGCCTCGGGCGTGATGTCGACCTTCGACATGAGGATGCGATCGGCAAAGCCCACCTGCTCGACCGCCTCCTTGTGCTCGTCGAGCTGCTGGCTGCCATGACGGGCATCGACCACGGTGATCACCGCGTCGAGCAGGAAGGCATCGGCGATCTCATCGTCGAGGAAGAAGGTCTGGGCCACCGGGCCGGGATCGGCCAGACCGGTGGTCTCGATGATCACGCGGTCGAAGGCGAGTTCACCCGAGGCGCGGCGCTGGCGCAGGTCGTTGAGAATGCGCACCAGGTCACCGCGCACGGTGCAGCAGATGCAGCCGTTGTTCATCTCGACGATCTGTTCCTCGCGCTCCTGCAGCAGCAGGTCGTTGTCGATGCCCTCCTCGCCGAACTCGTTCTCGATGACCGCGATGCGGTGGCCGTGCTGCTCCTTGAGGATGCGGTTGAGCAGCGTGGTCTTGCCGGCGCCGAGGAAGCCGGTAAGGATGGTCACGGGGACATGCTGGGTGGTCATGCGAGGGCTCCTGGTACAGCCGGTTCAGTTGGGGGTGATGCGGCCGGCTTCAAGCGGTGCCGCCGGCACCGGCAGCCGCGCAGTGGCCGCAGCGGCCCGACACGGTGAGCTCGACCTGCTCGCCGGTGAAGCCTGCCGGCAGCATGGCACCGATCAGGCGGTCCATGCCCGGCGCCTCTTCCAGGCAGAACATGCGCTGGCAGCTCGCGCAGCGGAAGTGGCCGTGCAGCACATGGCCGCCAGAGCGGGCCGAGTAGCGGAACACCCGGTCGGGCCCTGACACCCGATGGGCGAGGTCGATGTCGACCAGCCACTCGAGCACCCGGTACAGGGTCACGCGGTCGATGGGCTCGGCCGCCGGCGCCTGCTCGAGGCGGCGCTGCACCTCGAGATGGCTGAGCGCCTCGGCCGCCCCGATCAGTTCGGCCAGCACCCGCAGCCGCGGCTGGGTGACACGCACCTCGCGGGCGCGAAGCAGTTCGCGGGCGCGGTCGGTGAGCTCGAGGGGGGCGGTGGTCATGGCAGGGCGGGATTCTATGCCTGACGGGCGCGATCAGCCCGCCGATGCCCGGGCAAGCAGCAGACCCTTGAGGTACTCGCCCTCGGGGTGGGTCATCAGCATGGGGTGATCCTCGCCGGCCTGCAGCCGGCGCAGCAACTGGGCGTCGACGCCGGCGTCGATCACCGCGCCGGCGACGATCTTCTGGAACAGATCGACATCGATCGCGCCCGAGCACGAGAAGGTGAAGAGCAGCCCGCCCGGGGCGAGCAGGCGCAGCGCCTTCAGGTTGATCTCCTTGTAGGCGCGCGCGGCGCGCTCGACATGATGGGCCGAGGGCGCGAACTTGGGCGGATCGAGCACGATCAGGTCGAAGCGCCGACCTTGCGCGAGCAGAGCCTTCAGCGCCTCGAAGACATCGGCCTCGCGCCACTCGCAGGGCACCGGCGGCAGCGCGTTGAGCGCCTGCTGCTCGGCGGCGCGGGCGAGCGCCGGGCCGCTGGAATCGATCGACAGCGCCGAGCTCGCGCCACCGGCCAGCGCCGCCAGCGTGAAGCCGCCGGTGTAGCAGAAGCAGTTGAGCACGGCGCGGCCGGCCGCACGGCGCGCCACCTCGCGGCGGTTGTCGCGCTGGTCGATGTAGAAACCGGTCTTGTGCCCGGCCGGCACATCGACCAGGTAGCGCACGCCGTGCTCGGTGACCGGCAGGCGATCGCCCACCGCACGCCCGACCACCGTGCCCTCGCGCGGTGGCAGGCCCTCGCGCGCGCGCGCCGCGGCGTCGGAGCGCTCGTGAAGATCGGACAGACCGGTGACGGCGAGCAGCGCGGCAGCGATCTCGTGGCGCCAGCGCTCCACGCCGGCGGCCATCAGCTGCATGACGAGCTGGTCGCCATAACGGTCGACGACCAGGCCGGGCAGGCCGTCGGCCTCGCCGAACACGAGGCGCACCGCGTCGGTGTCGGCGGCGAGCGGGGCGCGGGCCGCAACCGCGCGCCGGATGCGCGTGGCGAACCAGGCGGCGTCGATGCGATCGGCCTCGTCGAAGCTCCAGACCCGCACGCGGATCGCGGAATCGGGGCTGTAGGCGCCCCAGCCAAGGAAACGGCCGTCGGCGCCGAGCACCCGCACGGTGTCGCCCACATAGGGATTGCCCTGCACCCGCGCCACCCCGCCGGCATACACCCAGGGATGGCGGCGCAGCAGCGAGCGCTCCTTGCCGGACTTGAGAACGACGGTGTCGACCATGGCCTCAGCGCCGGCGAGCCCGGGGATGGGCGGCGTCGTAGACCCCCGCCAGGCGCTGGAAGTCGAGTGCGGTGTAGACCTGGGTGCTGCGGATGCTGCCGTGGCCGAGAAGCTCCTGCACCGCGCGCAGATCACCGCTCGACTGCAGCAGGTGGCTGGCGAAGGAGTGACGCATCACGTGCGGGTGCAGCCGGGCCGGCAGCGCGCGGTCGATGCCCAGGCGCTGCAGCCGGCCCTGCACCGTGCGGTTGGCCAGCCGCGTGCCGCGCCGGCTGAGAAAGAGCGCATCGGCATCGGCGCCGGGGTGCAGGCCGAGGAAGGCCTCGCGCTCGGTGAGCCAGCGCACGAGCGCTTCGCGGGCCTTGCCGCCCACCGGCACCGTGCGCCGCTTGCCGCCCTTGCCGAGCACATGGACCTCGGCCTCGGCCAGGTCGAGCCAGCCGACGGAACGGTAGCCCGGCCGCTCGGCGGGGCGTGCGTCCAGGCTGGTGAGCTCGGAGAGCCGCAGCCCCGAGGAATAAAGCAGTTCGAGCAGGGCCTGGTCGCGCAGCGCCTCGAAGCCCTCGACAGGGCTGGCGAGCAGGGCTTCGGTCTGGTCGGGCGAGAGCGCGCGCGGCAGCCGGCGCGGGGCGCGCGGCGCGCGCAGGCCGCGGGCGGGATTGGCGGGCAGGCGACCCTGCAGCACCTGCTCGTCGAGAAAGCCGCGCCAGCACGACAGCCGCCGCGCGATGGATCGGGGTGACGCGCCGTCGCGCATCTGGCCCGCCACCCAGCGGCGCAGGCGGGCCTCGTCCAGGCGTGACCACTGCGTCTCGCCGGGCTCGAGCAGGCCGGCGAGCAGCTGCAGGTCGGCGCGATAGCTGGCCACGGTGCGCGGCGAGCAGGCGCGCTCGCGGGCCAGCCGGTCGAGGTGACGGGCAATGTCGGCCAGCAGCGGGGCGGCCGCGCCGGCCATGATCAGGTGACGAGCCGCGAGAGCGCCGCGCTGGCGGTCTCGGCGATGCGCTCGAGAAAGGCGGTGCCCATGCCGGTCTGGAAGCGGCCGGGATCGGGCGATCCGAGCACCAGCAGCCCGAAGGCGTTGGGGTCGAGGCCCTTGCGCAGCGGCAGCAGCGCGATCGAGCGGGTGGTCTCGCCGCCGCCGGGCAGCCAGCCGGCCACCTGGAAGTCGACATTGGGTCCGCAGTAGGGCTGCTGGATGCTGTTGGTGAGCGTGACCGCCTCGACCTCGACCGGCGCGCCGGCCGGCAGGTCGCGGTAGGCCTCGCGCAGATGCCACAGCCGCAGCGCCACCTGCGGCACGCTGAAGCCGGTCTGCAGCCCGTCGATCGCCACCTGGGCGAGCGAGGCCGGCTCGGCCGCCAGCAGCAGCTGCCGACTCCAGCGCTGCAGCTTGTCGGTGATGGCGTCGTTCTCCTGGCCGATGCGGATCAGGTCGGCCAGGCGCATCTCGAGCGCGCGATGGCGCTCGCGCAGCACCTCGAGCTGGCGCTCCTGGAGCGAGATCGCGCGCCCGCCGTGCGGATGCGAGACCGAAATGGAGGCGAGCAGCTCGGTGTGCGACTCGAAGAACTCGGGATGGGTGCGCAGGTACTGCGCCACATCCTCGGCGCCGATCGGGTTCGGGTGCATGGGCATCGGGCTGGGAGGGGGTAAGGACAGGTGGAAGACGGGGTGGGCGGTGCCTGGGCGACGGATCAGGCCGGCGGCAGGTCGATCTCGCCCTGGAACACGGTGAGAGCCGGACCGGTGAGCAGCACCGGCGCATCGGGCATCGTGGGCTGCCAGGCGATGGCCAGTCGCCCACCGCGGGTGTCGACTTCGACCCGGTCGTCGAGCAGGCCGCGCCGGATGCCGGCGACCACCGCCGCGCAGGCGCCGGTGCCGCAGGCCAGGGTCTCGCCGGCGCCGCGCTCGTACACCCGCAGCGCGATGCGGTCGCGCGCGAGCACCTGCATGAAGCCGGCGTTCACCCGCCGCGGAAAGGCGGCGTGGCGTTCGATGAGGGGACCATCGGTGAGCACCGCGGCGCGCTCGGTGTCGTCGACCAACTGGACGGCGTGCGGGTTGCCCATGGAGAGCGCCGAGACCAGGCAGTGGTGGTCGGCCACCGGCAGGCGGTAGAGAAGGTCGTTGCCCTGGGCGATCACGCCCAGGCCCTCGGGCAGGAAGGGCACCCGCGCAGGCTCGAACACCGGCGCGCCCATGTCCACCGTCACCCGGCCATCGTCTTCCAGGCGGGGCTCGATCACGCCGCCCAGGGTACGCACCCGGATGGCCCGCTTGGCGGTGAGGCCCTGATCGACCACGAAGCGCACGAAACAGCGCGCGCCATTGCCGCACTGCTCGACCTCGCCGCCATCGGCATTGAAGATGCGGTAGCGGAAATCGATGCCCGGCTCATCGGGGGGCTCGACCAGCAGCATCTGGTCGGCGCCCACGCCGAAGTGACGGTCGGCGAGAAAGCGCCACTGGCCGCTGGTGAGCGACACCGGCGCGCGAACGCCATCGATCACGACGAAGTCGTTGCCCGCGCCGTGCATCTTGGTGAACTTCAGCCGCATCGCCGCATTATCGCCGATAGACCGGGGGCTCACCCGGCGGGCGGGTCTTGAAGCGGCGGTGGGTCCAGAGATACTGCTCGGGCCGCTCGCGCACGCAGGCCTCGATGAACGCGTTCATGCGGCGGGTGTCGGCTTCGAGGTCGTCGCTCGGAAAGTCCCGCCAGGGCGGCAGGAAAACCGCCTCGTAGCCCCGCCCGCTCATGCGGGTGACCATGGGCACCACCGCCGCACCGGTCATGCGCGCCAGCCGCGCCAGCGAGGGCACGGTGGCGCAGGGCACGCCGAAGAAGGGGATGAACAGGGCATCGGCCGCGCCGAGGTCCATGTCGGGCGAGAACTGGAAGGGCACACCCTCGCGGATCACCCGCACCACCGGACGCAGCCCCTGGTTGCGCAGGAACATCAGCGGCGTGCCGAAGCGGGTGCGGCCACGGGTCATGGTCTCGGTCATCGCCCGGCTTTTCTGGTTGGCGTACAGGGCGGCCACCGGCCGGTCGGCGAGCAGGCGCAGGCCGCCCGCGTCCAGGCCGAGGAAGTGCGGGGCGAGCAGGATCACCGGGCGGCCGGCGAGCGCATCGAGGTGGTGGCGATCGATCTGGCGCACCAGCGAACGCACCCGCGCCGCCGGCTCGTGCCAGAAGACGAAGCACTCGAGGAAAGCGGCACCGAAGCAGCGGAAGTGCGATCGCGCGATCGCCCGACGGCGCGCAGGCGGGAGCTCGGGCATGCACAGCGCGAGGTTGGTGAGCGCCACCCGGCGCCGCGGCCAGGCCAGCCACCACAGCGCCTCGCCCAGCCCGAACCCGAGGCCGCGCACCCAGCCGTCGGGCAGCCGCGCCACCTGACGCAGCAGCCACAGTCCGGACCGCATCAGCGGCTCGCGGCTCATGGGCGGGCCGCTGGATCGGCTGCGTCCGCAGCTGCAGCCGCAGCCGCGCCCGCGGGGAGATCGGCGGCCGCCGGCGCGCCGGCCGGCTGCTTGAAGCGGTTGTAGCTCCAGAGGTACTGGGCGGGGCACTCGCCGATGAGGTCCTCCATCGCCCGGTTGACCGCCTCGGGCGTGGGCTCGCCCTGGAAGCGCGCAAAGCGCAGCTCCCAGCCGCCAGGGCGGCGCTGGCTGCTCACCAGCACCACCGTGGCGCCGCTCACCGCGACCAGGCGCTGCGGCAGGGTCATGGTGTAGGCGGGCGCGCCCAGGAAAGGCGCCCAGCGGCCGTCGCCCGCGCCCGGCACCTGGTCGGGCAGCAGGCCGACCATCTCGCCGCGCTGCAGCGCGCGGCGCATGGCCCGCAGTCCGCCCAGCCCGGCCGGGGCGGCCGCCATGGCCGACTGGTTGCGCGCCGCCTTCAGCAGGCGCTCGAGCGCGGGCTGGCGGGCCTGACGGTAGATGATGGTGATGGGACCGAGCGACGCCAGCCACCGCGGCGTGACCTCGAACCCGCCGAGATGCGGCGTGAGCAGCAGCACGCCTCGGCCGGCGGCAAGCCCCTCGCTGAGGGCCGAGTGGTCGAGGCAGCGCACCCGCGCCAGGGTCTGGCGCGATGGCCGGAACCAGATCCAGGGCAGCTCGGCGGCGGTCACGCCAGCCTCGCGGGCCGCCCGCAGCCGCATCGACCGCGGATGACCGGCGCGGGCAAGGTTGGCGCGAAGCCGGCCGCGGTAACGGGCCGAGGCCGCGTAGACCAGCAGGCCGAGCAGTGCGCCGAGCGCGCGCAGCACCGACAGCGGCAGGCGGGCGATCAGGCGGCAGACGAGCGACAGCATCCGGCGGGACAGGCAGGCAGGTATTGCCGTGAGAAAGCGCGGGTGTGTTTTATAATGACGGGAGTCGCCGGTTTAAATGACAACTTGCGGGGCGACTGCCGCAGCTGGCCTGGCCAGCCGCGGATGGAAAAATCCGCTAAAGCGTCGCCGCTTCTCCGAAGACGGCCTCGCAGGCCGGATATGTCGCGCACACCCCTCGTGCGCATGCAACCACGGAGAAGCCAATTGGCCAAGGATTTCCTGTTCACCTCTGAATCGGTCTCGGAAGGCCACCCCGACAAGGTGGCCGATCAGATCTCGGACGCGATTCTCGACGCTATCTTCACCCAGGACAAGTTCTCGCGCGTGGCGGCCGAGACCCTGGTCAACACCGGTCTGGTCGTGCTGGCCGGCGAGATCACCACCGGCGCCCATGTCGACTACATCGATGTCGCCCGCGATGTGATCAAGCGCATCGGCTACGACAACACCGAGTACGGCATCGACTACAAGGGCTGCGCGGTGCTGGTGGCCTACGACAAGCAGAGCCAGGACATCGCCCAGGGCGTGGACGAAGGCCGTGGCATCGACCTCGACCAGGGCGCCGGCGACCAGGGCCTGATGTTCGGCTACGCCTGCGACGAGACCCCGGTGCTGATGCCCTCGGCCATCCACTACGCCCACCGCCTGGTGGAGCGCCAGTCGGAGCTGCGCCGCGACGGCCGCCTGCCCTGGCTGCGGCCGGACGCCAAGTCGCAGGTCACCCTGCGCTATGTCGACGGCCAGCCGCATTCCATCGACACCGTGGTGCTGTCCACGCAGCATGCGCCCGATGTGGCCTACGAGACCATCCGCGAGGCGGTGATCGAGCAGATCATCAAGCCGGTGCTGCCGCCCGAGCTGATCAAGGGCGAGATCCGCTATCTGGTGAACCCCACCGGCCGCTTAGTCATCGGCGGCCCGCAGGGCGATTGCGGCCTCACCGGCCGCAAGATCATCGTCGACTCCTACGGCGGCTCGGCGCCGCACGGCGGCGGCGCGTTCTCGGGCAAGGATCCGTCCAAGGTCGACCGCTCGGCCGCCTACGCGGCGCGCTCCGTGGCCAAGAACATCGTCGCCGCCGGCCTGGCCCGCAAGTGCCTGGTGCAGGTGAGCTACGCCATCGGCGTGGCCCGCCCCACCTCGGTGATGGTCACCACCGAAGGCACCGGCAAGCTGAGCGACGAGCGCCTGGCCGAACTGGTGCAGAAGCACTTCGACCTGCGGCCCAAGGGCATCATCCAGATGCTCGACCTGCTGCGCCCCATCTACGGCAAGACCGCCGCCTACGGCCACTTCGGTCGCGAGGAGCCGGAGTTCAGCTGGGAGCGCACCGACAAGGCCGAGGCGCTGCGCGCCGACGCCTGAGCGACCGTCCGCCCTCCCGCCCTCCCGCGCGCCGCCATCGCCCGATGCGCGGGGCGGGTCGGGAGCGGAAGGCAGGCGGGACGGGATCGGAAAGGGAGCGCGGCAGGGGCGGCGCGGGGCGGGATTGGCCCGACCTGCGGGAATGGCCCGGCCTATACTCCAGGGCCATGAAAGCCCTCCTCTCCCTTGCGCCCGGCCCGGCCGACACGCTGGTGCTGCGTGATGTTCCCGACCCCATCCCCGGCACCGGCGAAGTGCTGCTGCGGGTGAAGGCCTGCGGCGTCAACTTCCCTGACGCGCTGCACATCCAGGACCTCTATCAGGTCAAGCTGCCGCGGCCTTTCTCGCCGGGTGGCGAGGTCTGCGGCGTGGTCGAGCAGCTCGGGCCCGGCGTGACCGGGTTCACGGAAGGCGACCTGGTCATCGGCCGCTGCGGCTCGGGCGGCATGGCCGGGAAGCTCGCGATCGCCGCAGACCGCTGCGTGCGCATCCCGTCCGACACGCCGCCGGCGCAGGCGGCCGCCTTCATCCTCACCTATGCCACCGCCTGGTACGCGCTGGTCGACCGGGCCATGGCCCGGCCAGGCGAGACCCTGCTGGTGCTGGGCGCGGCCGGCGGCACCGGCTGCGCGGCCATCGATGTCGGCAAGGCGCTCGGGCTCGATGTGGTGGCCGCAGCCTCCAGCCCCGAGAAGCTCGCGTTCGCGATCGAGACTGGCGCACGCGCGGGCGTGGTCTACCCCGACCGGCTCGACGACAAGGCGGCGCAGAAGACGCTCACCGACCAGTTCAAGGCGCTGGTCGGGCCACGCGGCGCCGACATCGTGTTCGATCCGGTGGGCGGGCCCTACACCGAGCCGGCGCTGCGGGCCACCGGCCGCGATGGCCGGCTTCTGGTGGTGGGCTTCACCGCCGGCATCCCGCGCATTCCCACCAACCTGATCCTGCTCAAGGTCTGCCAGATGGTGGGCGTCGACTGGCGCGACTTCACCGAGCAGCAGCCGGCGCGCAACGCCCGGCATGTGGAGGCCCTGGTGCGCCTGTGGCAGGACGGGCGGCTGCGGCCGCGGGTCTCGGCCACCTATCCGCTGGAACGGGCTCCCGAGGCGATCGCCCGGCTGAGCGACCGGCAGGCCCTGGGCAAGCTGGTGGTCACGATCGACTGACGATCGCTCAGCGCCGCAGCAGCGTGCGCTTGCCGAACAGCGACTCCATCAGCTCCACCGCCAGCTCGGCGCTGCGGTTGCGCTCATCGAGCGCAGGGTTGAGCTCCACCAGATCCACCGAGCCCAGCCGGCCGGTGTCGGCGATCATTTCCATGCACAGCTGCGCCTCGCGGTAGTCGGGGCCGCCGCGCACCGGCGTGCCCACACCCGGCGCGATCGCGGGGTCGAGAAAGTCGACATCGAAGCTCAGGTGCAGATGGTCTTCCGGGCCGAGCCCGGCGAGCGCCTGGGCCATGACCGCGCGCATGCCGAGCTCGTCGATGCGACGCATGTCGAACACCCGCAGGCCGGTGTCGAGCACCAGCCGCTTCTCGCCCTCGTCGACGCTGCGGATGCCCACCTGGCGGATGTCGTCGGGCGCCAGCGCCGGCACGGTTCCGGACAGGCCGGTGAGCGCCGCCGGCCCCAGCCCGCACAGGCAGGCCGCCGGCATGCCGTGGAGGTTGCCGCTGGGGGTGAGCCGGGCGGTGTTGAAGTCGGCATGGGCATCGAGCCAGATCACCCGCAGGCGACGCCCGTGTTCGCGGCAGTGGCGGGCCAGCGCGCTGACCGAGCCGATCGCCAGGCTGTGATCGCCGCCCATCAGCAGCGGCAGGCTGCCGGCACGCAGCGCAGCCAGCACAGCGTCATGGGTGGCCTGGCACCATTCGGTGACCTCGCGGAGGTGGCGGTGACCGCGCACCGGCCGTCGCCAGGGATTGGGCGGCCCGGCCAGATTGCCGGCATCGGTCACCGTGATGCCCAGCGCCCGCAGCCGCGCCACCAGCCCGGCCACGCGCAGAGCCTCGGGCCCCATGCCGGCGCCACGGGTGCTGGCGCCGATGTCGGTGGGCGCCCCGATCAGGGTCACCCGGCTCATGCTCAGCCGCCGCGCCCGGCCATCGCCAGCCAGCGGCGGGCGCGCAGCAGCACCGGGCGATCGATCATGCGGTCATCCAGTCGGAAAGCGCCCTCACCGGCCGCCCCGGCCCGATCGGCCGCGGCGACCACCCGCGCAGCCCAGGCAAGCTCCTCGACGGACGGCCCGAAGCCCTCGTTCAGGATGGGCACCTGCGAGGGATGGATCACCGCCGCGCCCCGGAAGCCCAGGCGGCGCGCCTGCGCCACCCGCGCCCGGAAGGCGTCGAGATCATGGAAGTCGGCGATCGAGCCGACGAAACCGAGCGGCAACCGCCCTTGCGCCGCGCAAGCCTGGGCCACCGCGAGATTGGGCGCGAGCAGCGCCTCGGGATGCGGCTCGCAGCCGGCCGCGAGGCAGTAATCCTCGGGGCCGAGCGTCATGGCCAGCACGCGCGGCGAGCAGCCGGCCAGCTCATGCAGTCGCGGCAGCGCCGCGGGGCTCTCGACCAGCAGCAGCAGGCCCACCGCCCCGGGCGCCATGCCGCGCTCGGCCTCCAGCTCGCCGATCAGTTCGGCGATCGCCTGCACCCGGCCGGGTTCTTCCACCTTGGGCAGGGTGATGGCGGCCACGCCGGGGTGCACCGCCGCCTGCAGGTCGGCCACCGCATCCAGCCAGGGCCGGTTGATGCGCACGATCACCGGCAGGCCGTGCCCGGCGAGCCCGGCGATCGCCGCCGGCAGGCCCTCGCGGGCCGCCGGCCGGGCGGCAGGCGCTACCGCATCCTCGAGATCGAGCTGGAGGGCATCGGCCCCCCGGGTGTGAGCCTTCGCGATGAAGGCCGGCCGGTCGGCCGGCACGAACAGGATGGAGCGCCAGTCGGGGGCCGGCAGACGGGGGCCGGACATGCTCAGGCCCGGTCGGCGGGCGGCACCCCGCCCAGCACATGACGGTACATCTCGGTGTGGTCGACGCCGGCAGGCAGGCTGCGCTCGGCCTGCGACCAGATGTCGGCGCAGGCATCGACGAAATCGTGGGGCACGCCCAGCCCGTGCATCAGACCGCGCGCGGTCTCGATGTCCTTGCGCATCAGCGCCAGCGAGAACCCCGAGCCGAAGCTGCCCGAGAGCATGAACTGCGCGACCTTGGTCTCGGTGGTGTTGTTGCGCCCGCTCGAGGCATTGAAGAGCGCATTGGCCGCGGCCGGGTCGATGCCGAAGCGCTGCGCGGCGCCAAGCGCCTCGCAGACCGCGAGCAGGCCGCTGGCCGAGACGAAATTGTTCAGGGCCTTGAGGGCATGGCCGGCGCCGGGCGGCCCGACATGGGCGACGGTGGCGCCCAGGCGCTGCAGCAGGGGCCGGGCACGCTCGAGTGCCGCGGCCTCGCCGCCGACCATGATGGCGAGCGAGGCATCGAGCGCCCGCCGCACGCCGCCGGATACCGGCGCGTCGAGCAGGTCGATGCCCGCCTGCGCGAGCCGGCGGTGGTTCTCGCGGGTGCGGGCGGGATCGGAGGAGCCCATGTCGATCACCAGCGCGCCGGATGCGAGCCCTGCGGCAAGCCCCTCCTGCCAGAGAAGCGCATCGACCGCCGCGCTGTCGGGCAGCATGAGGATGACGACCCGGCAGGCGCCGGCGAGCGCGGCCAGGTCGGTAACCGCCGTCACGCCCGAGCCGGCGAGGGCCTCGCGGGCCGCCGGCAGCCGGTCATGGCCGAGCACGGCATGGCCGGCCGCGGCGAGATGCCCGGCCATCGGGCGGCCCATTCGGCCCAGGCCCACGAAACCGATCGGAGAACTCATGCGCAGACCTTTCCCGCGGGGGCGCCGGGCTCAGGGCGCCAGACGCTCGCGCGTCCAGCCGCCCTGCGCATCGCGACGGTAGGCCAGCCGATCGTGCAGACGCGAAGGCCGGCCCTGCCAGAATTCCCAGTACGCGGGCACCAGCCGGAACCCGCCCCAGTGCGGGGGTCGCGGCGGATTCAGGCCGAATCGCAGCCCGAATTCGGCAGCCCGCGCGGCCAGGGTCGCCCGCGAGCCGATCGGGCGGCTCTGGTCCGAGGCCCAGGCGCCAATGCGCGAGGCGAGCGGGCGGCTGGCGAAGTAGGCATCGGATTCGGCCTCATCGACCCGCGAGACCAGCCCCTCGATGCGCACCACCCGCTCCATGGGTACCCAGTGGAACTGCAGTGCCGCATGCGGGTTGGCCGCGAGCTCGCGCCCCTTCCTGCTGTCATAATTCGTGTACCAGACGATGCCCGCGGCATCGAGGCCCTTGATCAGGACCACCCGACTGGAAGGCCGGCCATCAGGGGTGGCGGTGGCCAGGGTCATGGCATTGGCCTCGGGAACCCCGGCGGCCAGGGCCTCGGACAGCCAGCGCTCGAACTGACCGGCCGGGTCATCGTGCGCCCGGTCGTCGGTCAGCGCGTCCCTTTCGTAGGATTTCCGGATGTCTTTCAGTTCGTCCATGGCTTAGTGTACCGAATGGTCCGTGTTCAGGACGCGCGCGGCCGCCGTGGCCTGCGCCCTGAATCACCCGACGATGTGTTCCCTCACCTGACCCGATGAAGAAGCCACCACCCCAGGAACTGGAAGAGATCGAGTTTCCGTCGCTCGCCCCGCAGGGCTCGACGGTGTATCGCATCGCCTCTTCGCGCCTTGAGACCGGCATGTTCGTGGTCGAACTCGGTCAGGCCTTCCTGGGCACACCCTTTCCGAAGTCGGGCGTCTACCTCAGCGACCCTCACCAGGCGGCGGCCATGCGCGCGCGCTCCGAGAGCGCCCTGATCGACATCGAGCGCTCGGACCCCGGGCGCGCCACCGCCATCCGGATTGCCGCCCAGCTGTTCGGGGAGGGCGAACAGGAGTCGCAACGACCGGCGCTCACGCCCGCGGCCTTTCGGCGCTCGCCAGAGCGCTTCGGGCCCGGCCGTCTGCCCGCAGCCGGCCCCTCCGAAGCGCCCCGGAACGTCGCCTACACCCGCATCAACGAGCCGCTGGCGGCCGAGCGCAGCAGCACCACCACCGAGATGTGGTCGGCACCGCGCCCGTCGGCGATCGAGCAGTCGGTCGCCACGGCACCCGCCGTTCGCCGCGGGCCCGCGCCCGGCGCGCGTCCGTCGCGCCGGGCCGAGCCCGTCGAGCCGCCGGCCAACTGGGCCGACAGCCAGCAGGAAGAAGACACCGAGCGCAGCACACCGGCCACCGCCCCCGTGATCGCCGACTACGCACCCATCGGCGGCGCCGACGGCCCGACCAAACTGCGGTCTGACCTGCGCATCTCGCGCACCCGGCGCTCGGAGCTTCGCCAGATGCTCGCCGGCGAGGGGCGCGGGGTCACGGTGTCTGCGCGCAATCCGGGCATGTTCTCGCGCCTGGCCTCCTGGCTGTCCGGGCCCCGCGCCCGACCCGAGGTCGGCGCGCAATCGATGGAGCGGCTGCGGGTGCGATTCGGGCCCGCGATCCGCTCGTGCCGCTACGACACCGAGTGCACCATCATCGAGGCGATGGCCCGCGCGCGTGACACCTACGCGCAACTGCTGAGCGCTCACGCCGTCTCGCTGCGTGCGGCCCGTGGCCAGGAAAGCCTGCCCTGGCGCGAACTCGAGCCCGCGCTCTTCGCCCTGGCCGAGAGCGTGATCGAGCACCCCGACGCGGTGCTCTGGTGTGACCGCATGCACGAGCAGCGCTCGCTCGGCAACCGCCCGCCCGCCACACCGGCGGTGCTGATGGCCGGCTTCGCGCGTCACCTCGGCCTGCCGCGTGACGAGATCATGGTCTTCGCCGCGATCGGCATGTGTCTTGACCTCGGCAAGGCGCGCCTGCCGCGTGACCTCGTCAATGTGGCTGGCCGCTTCGACCGCAAGCAGTTCGACCGCATGAAGGAGCATGTCCGCGAGTCGGTGGAACTGCTCGAAACATCCGCCGGTGTGCCCGAGGCGGTGATCCGCGGCGTGGCCGAGCACCATGAGCGCTATGACGGCTCGGGCTACCCGGATGGCCTGAAAGGCGACGAGATCGGGCTGCACGGCGCCGCCGCGGCCATCGTCGACTGCTATACCGCACTCATCTCGGCCCGCTCGTATGCCAATCCGGTGTCACCGGAGGACGCGCTCAATGCGCTCATGGGCTGGGCCGACCGCTCCCTCGACGGCTCCCTGATGGAGCAGTTCGCCCTGGCCACCGGCCTGTTCCCGGTGGGCAGCGCGGTCGAACTCGCCAGCGGCGGGCTGGGGCTGGTGATCGAGATCGACCGCGCCCACCACGACGAGCACCGGGTGCTGGTGCTCACCGGACCCAACGGCCGGCCGCTGCCCAAGCGTCCGCGCGAGGCCGCCCGGAACCGCCTCGGCCAGCCCACCGAACCCGAGGTCGAGATCCTCGAGGGCAACAAGGTGCGCATTGCCAGCGGCCTGCCGGTTGGCGCCTACGGTGTGCGCCTGCCCGACTTCCACGCCCGCCACCATTCACGGGAATTCCGCTGACCTGGCCGGGTCTGGTTTATCATTCCATTTTCCCGAGGAGCGCTGCAACGGCCGCCGGCAAACCGGCCCGCCAGGCTCGGGACGTTCGCTAACCGCAACGGCGCTCGCTGACCCGTGACCCGCTCACGGCAGGCGAGCCCAGGCTCGTGGCCCATTGCGCCACGACAGCCGCCGGCATCGGGCACGCGCCCTCGTCTGCCAGCACGGGTCACTCACCAGGAGTGACCATGTCTGCCGTTCTCAAACCCGCCCCCTTCAGCGACTTCAAGGTCGCCGATCTCGGTCTTGCCGCCTGGGGCCGCAAGGAAATCCGCATCGCCGAGACCGAGATGCCCGGTCTGATGGCCATCCGCGAGGAATACGCGGCCAGCCAGCCCCTCAAGGGCGCGCGCATCACCGGCTCGCTGCACATGACCATCCAGACCGCGGTGCTGATCGAGACGCTCACCGCGCTCGGCGCCGAAGTGCGCTGGGCCTCGTGCAACATCTTCTCCACCCAGGATCACGCCGCCGCCGCGATCGCCGCCGCCAGCATTCCGGTGTTCGCCTACAAGGGCGAGAACCTGGACGAGTACTGGGACTACACCCACCGCATCTTCCAGTGGGCCGACGGCCAGCCCTCGAACATGATCCTCGATGACGGCGGCGATGCCACCCTGCTGCTGCACCTCGGCACCAAGGCCGCCAAGGATGCCAGCGTGCTGAGCAACCCTGGCAGCGAGGAAGAGGTCTGCCTGTTCAACGCGATCCGCCGCCAGCTCGCGGTCGACCCCGGCTTCTACGAGCGCAACCTCAAGGCGGTGGTCGGCGTCACCGAAGAGACCACCACCGGCGTGAAGCGCCTGTACCAGATGTCGGCTCGCGGCGAACTCGCCTTCCGCGCGATCAATGTCAATGACTCGGTCACCAAGAGCAAGTTCGACAACCTGTACGGCTGCCGCGAGTCGCTGGTCGATGGCATCAAGCGTGCCACCGACGTGATGATCGCCGGCAAGGTGGCGGTCGTGGCCGGTTACGGCGATGTGGGCAAGGGCAGCGCCCAGGCGCTGCGCGCGCTGTCGGCCCAGGTGTGGGTCACCGAGTGCGATCCGATCTGCGCGCTGCAGGCCGCCATGGAAGGCTATCGCGTGGTCACCATGGAATACGCCGCCGACAAGGCCGACATCTTCGTGACCGCCACCGGCAACAAGGATGTGATCACCTTCGCGCACATGAAGGCCATGAAGGACCAGGCCATCGTCTGCAACATCGGTCACTTCGACAACGAGATCGACATCGCGTCGCTCAAGCAGTGCACCTGGGAGAACATCAAGCCCCAGGTCGACCATGTCATCTTCCCCGACGGCAAGCGGATCATCATGCTCGCCGAGGGCCGTCTGGTGAACCTGGGCTGCGGCACCGGCCACCCCTCGTTCGTGATGAGCTCCTCGTTCGCCAATCAGACCATCGCTCAGATCGAGCTCTGGACGCACAAGGACTTCTACGAGAAGGGCAAGGTCTATGTGCTGCCCAAGCACCTCGACGAGAAGGTCGCCCGACTGCACCTGCGCAAGATCGGCGCGATGATCACCGAGCTCAGCGACGAGCAGGCCGGCTACATCGGCGTGCCGGTGGAAGGCCCCTACAAGCCCGACACCTACCGCTACTGAGCCCGCGGCGCCGAGCATGCGCGCCGACCTGCTGCTCGTGCAGCGCGGGCTGGCCGGCTCGCGCACCCTGGCCCAGCGGCTGATCGCCGCGGGCCGGGTGCGGGCCGCCGAACTGCCGGTGCGCAAGCCCGCCGAATCGCTGGCCGACGATGTACCGCTGTCGGTGGCGCCAGGGCCGGAAGACCGCTTCGTGTCCCGAGGCGGCCTCAAGCTCGCCGGCGCGCTCGCCGAAACCGGCGTGAGCGTGGCGGGCCGCACCTGTCTCGATGTCGGCCAGTCCACCGGCGGCTTCACCGACTGCCTGCTGCAGGCCGGCGCGGCGCGGGTGGTGGGCATCGATGTCGGACATGACCAGCTCGATTCGCGGCTGCGGCACGACCCCCGCGTGGTCTGCCTCGAGGGTTGCCATGCCCGCCATCTGCGCGCGGCAGACCTCGACGGGCATGCCCCGGCCGAGGGCTTCGCGCGGGTGGTGGTCGATGTGTCGTTCATCTCGCTGCGACTGGTGCTGCCGGCGCTGGCCGGGCTGGCTGCGCCGGGTGCGGTGCTGATCGCTCTGGTCAAGCCGCAATTCGAGGTCGGGCCGCAGGGCCTCGATCGTCGGGGCATCGTGCGCGATCCCCAGGCCTGGACGACGGTGCGCGAGTGCGTCGTCGCCAGCGCCATCGAGAGTGGCTGGGCCCCCGCCGGCTGGCTCGACAGTCCCATTCCCGGGGGCGATGGCAACCGGGAATTCTTTCTTCACGCGACGCGCGACCGGGCTCATCCGCCCGCGCCGCGTCAGGACAGGACCCTTCCGCGATGAGCGCCAGCGTCAGCTTCGAATTCTTCCCGCCGAACACGCCCGAGGGCGCCGAGCGCCTGCGCGGCGTGCGCGCCGCCCTGCAGGCGGTCGGCCCCGAGTACTTCAGCGTCACCTACGGCGCCGGTGGCGCCACCCGCGACAAGACCCTGGCCACGGTCATGGGCATCGCCGATGCCGGTCTGGCGGTGGCTCCTCATCTGTCGTGCATCGGCGCGAGCCGCGAGTCGATCGCCGAGCTGCTGGCGCTGTACCGCTCGCGCGGCATCCGCCGGCTGGTGGCGCTGCGCGGCGACCTTCCCTCGGGCATGGTCGATCACGGCGAGTTCCGCTATGCCGCCGATCTGGTGGCCTTCATCCGCGAGCGCACCGGCGACTGGTTCCACATCGAGGTGGCGGCCTACCCCGAGGTGCATCCCCAGGCCCGCTCGGCGGCCGACGACCTGCAGGCGCTGATCGCCAAGCTGACCGCCGGCGCCGATCGCGCCATCACGCAGTACTTCTACAACGCCGACGCCTACTTCCGCCTGCGCGACGAGCTCGCGGCCGCGGGCCAGGGCGCGCCGCTGGTGCCGGGAATCATGCCCATCACCAACCATGCGCAGCTGGTGCGATTCTCCGACGCCTGCGGCGCCGAGATCCCGCGCTGGATCCGCAGCCGGCTGGCCGGCTACGGCGACGATCTGGCGTCGATCCGCGCCTTCGGCCACGACGTGGTGGCGGCGCTGTGCGCCCGCCTGATCGCGGGCGGCGCACCGGCGCTGCACTTCTACACCATGAACCAGTCGGCACCGAGCCTCGCGCTCTGGCAGGCCGCCACCGGCTGAAACCCGGACCCGCACAGGGACCATTCCCAGGGCGGGCCGGCTACCATGCCGCCGTGAACCGCGAGAAGCTCACACCCCCGCCGGGGCTGGAGATCGACCCCAGCCGCCGCCGACCGCGCCTGGATATCAGCCATCTGCGCACGGGGTTGTTCGTCTGCGATCTCGATCGCCCGTGGCTGGACACGCCCTTCCTGCTCCAGGGCTTCCTGATCGAGACCGATCAGGAGATCGGTGCGCTGCGCGAACACTGCCGTCATGTGTTCATCGACCGGAATCTCTCCGATCCGGCGGCGATCCAGGCTCTGGGCGACGCGCTGCAGATGCCCGATGACCCCGACGATGCGCCCGGGCAATCGGCGCTCGCGCGTACCCAGGGTCACCCCCAGTCGCCCGCCGCACACCGCAGCCGCCAGCCCGATGTGGATCAGGCGCTGCACGAGGCCGATCCGCTGGCCACGCCGGTCCGCCCGCCGACGCAGCCCGCGGCGCGACCGCCGCAGCAGCCGTCCGAGGCCCGACGCGAACTGCCGCCGGAATCCGGTCAGTCGGTGCGCCCCGTCAGCCCTGCGACCGCCGCGGCCTCCGGCAGGGGCGAGCCGGCACCACGGGCGCACCGCTCCGCGGGTGGCCGGCCCCTGGGCGCAAGCCGCGAAACCCGGGAGCGGTTCCGTCGCTTCGTGCTCGAGTCGGCGCAGGATGCCGACGCGGTCAGCCCGCGTGCCACCGGGGGCCTGATCGCCTCGCTGGGTGGCCTGTTCCGGCGCCGAGGCGAGGTGCGCGCCCCCGACGCCCAGCGCGGCAAGCGGCTCTCCACCGAGGCCGCCACGGCCGATGACCGGCGCGCCGACACACCGCAGGCCCGTCTTGCCGGGGAGATCGATGCCCTGCTCGCACCCGGCGAATCGCGCCAGGCCTACGAGATCCTGCGGGCGCTGCCCGAAGAGCTGCCGCGCGCCCGCAGGAGTTTCGAGCACGCCGCCAGCGCCCTGGGCGAGCTGCTCGCCGATGTCCGCAGCGGCAAGGTGTTCCCGCTGCTGCGCAGCCAGGAGGCGGTGGCCGACATGGTCGACTCCATGCTCGGCAATCCCGACGCGATGCTCTGGCTGGCCCATCTGCGGCAAGCCCACATCGACACCTACCAGCACGGGGTGCGGACCTCGCTCTACATGATCTCGGTGGGCCGCAGTCTGGGCCTGCCCAAGCGGCAGATCGAGGCGCTGGGCCAGATCGGGCTGCTGGCCGATGTCGGCAAGATCCAGCTGCCGCGCGCCCTGCTCGATAAGCCCGGCCTGCTCACTCCGGCGGAATTCCGGATCGCCAAGGAGCATGTCAGTCTGGGCCTGCAGGCGCTGGAAGCCGACAAGCGTCTTGACGACACCGTGAAGCTGGGCATCCTGCAGCACCACGAGCGGCTCGACGGCACCGGCTACCCGAAGGGCCTGAAAGGCGAGCAGATCAGCATCTACGGCCGGCTGGCGGGCATCGCCGACACCTTCTCGGCGCTGGTCAGCGCGCGGCCCTATGCCAATGCCACCGCGGCCCAGGATGCGCTGATGAGCCTCTATCAGTGGGCCGACACCTCCTTCCACGGGCCGCTGGTGGAGCAGTTCGTGCAGTCGCTCGGGGTATTCCCGGTGGGCACCCTGGTGGAGCTGTCCAACGACGAGGTGGCGGTCGTGCTCGAGCACAACCGCAGCCGGCGTCTGGAACCCAGGGTCATCGTGCTGGCCGACGCAGCCAAGCGGCCCCTGGGCAAGCCCTACATGCGCGACCTGTTCGCGCAGGCCCGGGCCGAGGGCGTCAAGCCGCTGCGCATCCACCGCGGCTTGCCGGCGGGGGCTTACGGGCTGAGGCCGCACGACTTCTACGGCGCGGATCCGGCGCAACTGCAGCCGGCGCGCTGAACGCTGCAACGGCGCCCGGCCCGTTCGTCGGGCCGCGGCGCAACCCATCCGGCTCGGCCGGCCTTGCCGCTGGGCAGCGCACGGGCACGCCGATACCATGACCGGGCCATGCATTCGAGCAGCGTTGCCGCGCCCGTCACCTCCAGCACGCGCCATCCGCGGCTGCCGGTGGCCTTGCTGCGGCCGGGCCTGTTCGTGGTCGATCTCGACCGGCCGTGGCTCGACACACCCTTCCTGCTCCAGGGCTTCCTCATCGAGGGCGAAGACGAGATCCAGGCATTGCGCGAGCACTGCCGGTTCGTCCACATCGACACCCAGATGTCCGATCCCCTCATGGTGCGGGCACTGCAGTCGGCACTCGAGTCCGACGATGACGCCGGGCCGCAGGGCGGTGGCGAGGTGCCGGTGGCGCCGCCCACGGCACCCGCCACGCATGCGCCCGATGTCACCGGGGCGCTCCGGGACGCCGACCCCCTGAGCCTGGTCGATGATGATCGGCTGCGTCTGGAGGATGTCACCCCGCCTGCCGCGGCCGCGGCACAGGTGCCGAGATCCAGCCCGCAAACCCGTGGTTCGGCCCCCGGCGCGCCAGCGCCGACGGTGGTCACGCGAGCGAGCGGCAGCCAGACGCCCCGGGAACGCCCCGCCGGTGCGCGCCCTCCCCGGATCTCGACCGAGACCCGGGAGCGCTTCCGCTCGCTGGTGCGCGAGATCTCCGAAGGCACCGAGGGCTTGCGTCCGCAGAGCCTGGGCGGTGGCTGGTTCCGGGGCCTGCGCGGCCTGTTCGAGGGCCTGGAAAGCGCCCTGCCTGCCGCGGTCCGGGCCAGGCTGGTCGACCGCCGCGCGGCGCGGGCGCTCGAAAAGCGCCTCGCGCGGGGCGCACAGGATCTCGATGGCCCTCCTCCGGCGATGTCGGCCAATGCCGATCCGACCCATGGCAGCCGTCATCACCGCGCCGAGGGCGAGGTGCTCCGGACCAGCGAGGCGAAGCTAGGCGGCGACGCCCGGGCCGAATCCGCCGGCCGGCGCAAGGCCGCCTCCCAGGGGGATTCGCCACCGCAAGTCAGGCTCGACCAGGAGCTCGATGCGCTGCTGCCGCCCGGCACGGTCCGCAAGGCCTACCCGGTGCGCCAGACCGTCGAACAGGTGCTGCCGAAGGCGCGTGAGGCCTGGCAAAGCGGCGGCAGGTCGCTGGAGAAGCTGCTCTCCGAAGTCAGGGCGAGCAAGGGCGTGCAGCTGGTGCAGGTGAAGGAAGCCGTCAGCGACATGGTCGACAGCATGATCGATAACCCGGACGCGATGCTCTGGGTGGCTCAGCTGCGCGACACCGACATGAACACCTATCAGCATGGCGTGCGCTCGGCGCTCTACATGATCGCGGTCGGCCGCAGCCTGGGCTTTCCCAAGGAAATGATCGAATCGCTCGGCCTGATCGGCATGCTGGCCGATGTCGGCAAGATCCGCGTGCCCCGTGCCCTGCTCGACAAGCCCGGGATCCTCAACCGCGCGGAATTCAGCCTGGTCAAGGAGCATGTCGAGCGTGGTCTGGAAGCGCTGGAGACCGATGGCGTGAAGCTCAATGCCGATGTCCGCGCCGGCATCATGCAGCACCATGAGCGGCTCGATGGCAGCGGCTATCCGGCGGGTCTCAAGGGCACCGACATCAGCATCTACGGGCGCATCGCCGGCATTGCCGACTGCTTCTCGGCGCTGACCACCGCCCGCCCCTACGCCAACGCCATGTCCGTCCAGGACGCCCTGATGAGCCTCTATCAGTGGGCCGACACCTCCTTCCACGCCCCCCTGGTGGAGCAGTTCGTGCAGGCGGTGGGCGTATTCCCGGTGGGCAGCCTGGTGGAGCTCTCCAGCGACGAGGTGGCCGTGGTGCTGGCGCACAACCGCAGCCGTCGCCTGGAGCCGCGGGTGATCGTGCTCACCGATGCCGAGAAGCGTCCTCTGGCCGCCCCGTTCGAACGCGATCTCTTCAAGCAGGCCGTGGTGAAGGGGGTCAAGCCGATCCGCATCCACCGCGGGCTGCCCGCCGGCGCCTACGGGCTGAAACCGCATGACTTCTACGCTGATGAAGCCCTTGCCCTCGCCAAGGCCGACTGAGGCCGGCCCGCCGGCCATCGCACGCTCGCCGCGGCTGTCGCCCGGTGCGCTGATGCAGTACGCCGACACCCTCACGCTGGCGCGTCGGCGCAGCGTGCTGCTGCTGGTCAGCCTGCACCGCACCGACCGGCTCGCCGCGCTGGCGCAGGCCAACTCGGCGCGCGAGGTGATCGCCGAGGTGATGCGCCGGGTGGAGGGCATGCTGCGTTCCTCCGACCGCTACGCGCTGGCCTCGCATGAGGAGATCTGGGTGCTGCTGGTCGACCCGCCGGGCGAGTCCCTGGCCGAACTGGCCGGGCGCACCCTGCGCGGCAATCTCATGCGCCCGATCCATGGCTCGGACTCGGGCGCCGGCAGCGCGGTGCGGCTCAATCCTGCGGTGGGCGGCGCCTGGCAGCCCGCCGACAGCCCCACCGACGCCATGAACCTGCTGGCCGCGGCCTCGGAGGCCTGCCGCGAAGCCGAGGAGCTCGAGAGCCGGGTGAAGATCGTCACCGCCCGCTCCGAGAGCGAGGCCCACCACCGCCGCCAGCTCGAGCAGGACCTGCGAGACGCGCTCTTCGCCAACCAGTTCGATGTCCACTTCCAGCCGCAGGTGTCACTGGCCACCGGGCGCTGCACCGGCGCCGAGGCGCTGGTGCGCTGGACCCGCCCCGACGGCACGCGCGTGAATCCCGGCCTGATCGCCTCGATCTGCGAGGCCCGCGGGCTGATGACGCAGCTCACCCTGTTCGTGATGAACACCACCCTGCGCCACCTCATGGCCTGGAACTCGCAGGGCATCGATGCACGGGTGTCGGTCAACCTCTCGGCCATCACCCTGGCCGACCCGGCCTTCCCCAGTCTGGTCGGCCATGCGCTGGACACCTGGAGCATCGCGGCCAGCCGGCTCACGCTCGAGCTCACCGAGACCGCCGTGGTCCGTCACGAGCAATCGGCGATGAAGTTCATGAAGGAGATCCGCGAGCGCGGCTGCGGCCTGGCGCTCGATGACTTCGGCACCGGCTACTCGTCGTTCAACTACCTGCGGCAGTTCCCGCTCACCGAGCTCAAGATCGACCAGAGCTTCGTGCGCAATCTTGCCGACGACGCCAGCGATCAGCGCATCGTGCACGCGCTGGTCGACCTCGCCCACACCTTCGGCATGCACGCGCTGGCCGAGGGCGTCGAGGACGAGCGCTCGGCGCAATCGCTGCGGCAGCTCGGCTGCGACCTCGCCCAGGGCTACTTCTTCGCGCGGCCGATGCCGCACGGCGAGTTCACCGCCTGGTGGCGGGAATTCAACCGGGTGCCCACGCCCTGAGCGTGCGGCGCTCGGTGACGATCCAGTCCAGGCCGAGATCATGCGGTCCGGGCTCGAAGCCGGCGATCTCCTGGCAGGACCAGGCCACCCCGATGGCGGGTGGCGGCCGGCCGCCCTGCGCCAGCGCCGCCAGGCTGCGGTCGTAGAAGCCGCCACCGTGGCCGAGCCGGCGGGCCCGCGCATCGAAACCCAGACAGGGAATGATCAGCAGGTCAGGGCGGGCCTGCGGGCTGTCGGGTGCCGGCTGGCGGGTACCGAAAGGCCCGGCCTGCAGCGGTTCGTCGGGCGCCCACGGGTGGAAGGCCAGCGGCGCGTCACGCATCACCACCCGCGGCAGCAGGATCTGCCAGCCCTGCGCATGCCAGCGCCGCAGGGCCGGGCGCGGATCGGGCTCGCCGGGCAGCGGCCAGTAGGCGGCGATCCGTCGGCCGGCGGGCGTCTGATCGGCCAGCAGCGCCTCGACACCGCCGAAAAGCCGCGCGCTGGCCGGCCCGAGCCAGCGCGCCGGCAGCCGCGACACGCGCCTGCGCAAGGCAAGGCGCGCGGCGGGTCGATCAGTGGCGGGCACCGGGGGGGTGCCAGGTGCTATCCTCGGCAATGATGTTCCGTTCATGCTGCAACGCGCTGCTGCTGGCCACGCTCATTGTAGGCGCCGGCCTCGCACCCGCTGACGCCGCCCCCGAGCGTCGCACCACGCGCCCCCCCGCCAAGACCGTCAAGGCGCCACCCGCCGGGCCGGCGCGCGCGGCCCTGCCGGCCGCGGGCGCCGCAGCCGCGGTCGGCGCCGCTGCGCTGGCCGCACCGGGCAGTGCCAGCGCAGCCGCCTCCGCCAGCACCGCGGCCTCCGACGAGGCCTTCCTTGCCGCGCGGCAGGCCGCCCTCGCCGGGGCGCTCGACCGATTCGAAGCCGCCGCCGCGCGGGTCACCGACCCCCTGCTGCAGGCCTACCTCGAACACTGGCGGCTGAAATTCCGCCTGAACGCCCGAGGCACGCCGGCGGGCGGCGAGGCGGCGCTCGACGCCGAGGCGGCGGCCTTCATCCAGCGCACCGACAATCCGCTGCTGGCCGATCTCTCCCGGCGCGACTGGCTGCTGCGTCTCGCGCGGCGCGGCGACTGGCCGGCCTTCGACACGCAGTACGCCGCCTGGGCGCTGCGCGACGAAGCCGCGGTCCATTGCCATGCCGGCAGCTCGGCGCTCGAGGCCGGCCGCACACCGGGCGACGAGGCCCGCGAGGCGCTGTTCCAGCCGCGCGAGCTCGGCGAGGCCTGCGCCGGCTTCCTCGAAGGGCTGGCCCGTCAGGGCCCGGCCGGCCGCGAAGCCGCATGGCGGCGGCTCAAGCTGGCGCTGGAGGCCGGCGCCACCGGTTCGGTGCGGCGCATCGCCCCCATGATCGGCATGTCGCCAGGCGCCGTGGAGGCCGCCCTGCAGCGTCCTGCCAAGGTGCTCGCGCCCACCGCCTCGCGCGAGGTCTCGGTGATCGCCTTCGGCGTGCTCGCCCGTCAGGAGCCCGAGACCGCGGCCCGGCAGACCGAGGCGCTGGCGGCGCTGGCGCCCGCGGAGCGGGCCTGGGTCTGGTCGCAGATCGCCGCCAGCAGCATGCGCCGGCTCGCGCCGGTGCCCACCGCCTGGCTGCGCGATGCGCGCGGCGCCCAGGCCTCCGACGAGACCTGGGCCTGGCTCACGCGGGCGGCGCTGCGCGCGGGCGACTGGCCGTCAGTGCATCTGCTCATCGATCGCATGTCGCCCGAGGGCCGCCGCGATCCGGCCTGGATCTACTGGGACGCCCGCGCCCACCAGGAACTCGGCCGGCGGCCCCAGGCCGACAACGGCTTCAGGGGCATCGCCGGGCAGTTCCACTTCTACGGCCAGCTTGCCAGCGAGGAACTCGGCCAGGGCATCCTCGTGCCGGCCCCCGCCGCACCGCCCACCGACGAGGAACTTGCCGCGGCGGCGGCCAATCCCGGCTTCGCGCGGGCGCTGCGCCTGTACCAGCTCGGTCTGCGCTCCGAGGGCAACCGTGAATGGAATTTCCAGCTGCGCGGCCTCACCGACCGCCAGCTGCTGGCCGCCGCGCGCTTCGCCTGCGACCGCCGCGTGCTCGACCGCTGCGTGAACACCGCCGATCGCACCCGTGCCGAGCACGACTTCAGCCTGCGCTTCGTCACGCCCTTCCGGCCCCAGCTGGAGGCCTTCGCGGCCGAGCGCGGGCTCGACCCCGCCTGGGTCTACGGCCTGATCCGCCAGGAGTCGCGCTTCATCATGGATGCCCGCTCCTCGGCGAGCGCGCAGGGCCTGATGCAGATCATCCCGCCCACCGCGCGCTGGATCGCGCGGCGGCTGGGTGTAGCCGACTTCCGCCTCGAGCAGCTCAACGACCTCGACACCAACCTGCGCTTCGGCACCTACTACCTGCGCTCGGTGCATGACGACCTCGACAGCTCGCCGCTGCTCGCCTCGGCCGGCTACAACGCCGGGCCGAACCGGCCCCGGCAGTGGCGCAGCACCCTGCCCGGCACGCTCGAGGGCGCAGCCTTCGCCGAGATCATCCCGTTTGCCGAGACCCGCGACTACGTCAAGAAGGTGCTCTCCAACGCGGCCTTCTACGGTGCGCTCATGACCGGCCGGCCGCAGTCGCTCAAGCAGCGGCTGGGCAGCGTGGCGCCGGGCGCGATGCGGCCCTCCGAGTTGCCCTGAACGCGCGCTCGGGTTAGGTTTCGGCCCGATCCTTTCCCGCCCCCCTCCGACACCTCCTCCCAGCGCAGCCATCATGAGTCTGAATCGCGTCCTCGTCGCCGGCGGCACCGGCTTCATCGGCTCCCATGTGGTCGCCCGGCTCAGTGCCCAGGGGGTGCGCGTGGTGGTGCCCACCCGGCACCGCGAGCGCGCCCGGCACCTGCTGCCGCTGCCCACGGTGGATGTCATCGAGACCCGACCCGGCTCACCCTCGTTCTGGCAGGCGCTCGAGGGCTGCGACGCGGTGATCAACCTGGTGGGCGTGCTGCACAGCCGCTGGGGCGACCCCTACGGCCCGGAGTTCCGCGAGGCCCATGTCGACCTGCCGGCGCGGCTGGCGAATGCCGCCGCGCGCAGCGGGGTCGGCCGGCTGATCCATGTGTCGGCCCTGGGCGCCGGCGCCAGCCGCGAGACGCTGCCGTCGATGTACCTGCGATCCAAGGCCGACGGCGAAGCGGCGGTGCGCGCCGGCGGCGTGCCCTTCACCATCCTGCAGCCCTCGGTGGTGTTCGGCCCTGAAGACGCGTTCCTGAATGTCTTCGCACGGCTGCAGCGGCTGCTGCCGGTGGTGCCGCTGGCCCAGGCCAATGCCCGACTGCAGCCGGTGTTCGTGGGCGATGTCGCCACCGCGGTGGTCAACTGCCTGCGCGGCACCGCCACCCTGGGCCACAGCTTCGAGCTCGCCGGGCCGGAGGTCTTCACCCTGCGCGAACTGGTGCAGCTGGCGGGGCGCTGGAGCGGCCATCCCCGGCCGGTGATCGCCCTGCCCTTCACCCTCGGGCAGATCCAGGCCGGGCTGATGGGCGCGCTGCCGCGCCCCCTGATGAGCACCGACAACTTCGACTCGCTGCGGGTCGACAACATCGCCACCGGTCCGATCAGCCCGGCGCTGGGCATCACGCCCACGCCGCTGGCCGCGGTGGCGCCGGCCTGGCTGTCGCGCCAGGGCTCGCGTCTGGCCGCGCAGCAGGCCAGGGCGCATCGCTGAACCGGCCGCAGGCCCGGGCGCAGGCCCTGCCCCGAGCCCGGCGTCCCGGCCAACCCCGGCTGCGGCCATGAAGATCTACTGCGTGGGCGGCGCCGTCCGTGATGAGCTCCTGGGGCTGCCGGTACGCGACCGCGACTGGGTGGTGGTGGGCGGCACGCCCGAGGCGATGCAGGCACTGGGCTATCGGCCGGTGGGCAAGGACTTCCCGGTCTTCCTGCATCCGCAGACCCACGAGGAATACGCGCTCGCGCGCACCGAGCGCAAGACCGCCCCCGGCTATCGCGGCTTCGAGGTGCACTTCGCGCCCGGGGTCAGCCTGGAGGACGACCTGCGCCGGCGCGACCTCACCATCAACGCCATGGCGCGCGATGAGGATGGCCGGCTGATCGATCCGCTCGGGGGCCAGGCCGACCTTGCCGCGCGCACGCTGCGTCATGCCGGGCCGGCCTTCATCGAGGACCCGGTGCGCATCCTGCGGCTGGCGCGCTTCGCGGCGCGCTTTGCGGGCTTCACGGTGGCGCCCGAGACCCTCGGCCTGATGCGCGCGATGTGCGAGGCGGGCGAGGTGGATGCGCTGGTGCCCGAGCGGGTCTGGCAGGAGCTCGCCCGCGGCCTGATGGAGCCAGCGCCCTCGCGCATGTTCACCGTGCTGCGCGAGTGCGGCGCCCTGGCGCGGCTGCTGCCCGAGCTCGACCGGCTCTGGGGGGTGCCGCAGCGCGCCGATCACCACCCGGAGCTGGACACCGGCGTGCACACGATGATGGTGGTCGATGCCGCGGCCCGCGCCGGCGGCTCGCTGGCGGTGCGCTTTGCCGCGCTCACCCACGATCTCGGCAAGGCCGACACGCCGGCGCAGGTGCTGCCGCGTCACATCGGCCACGAGGCCCGCTCGGTGGCGAGGCTCGAGACGCTGTGCGCGCGGCTGCGGGTGCCGGTGGAGGTGCGCGACCTGGCGCGGCTGGTGGCCCGCGAGCACGGCCTGGTACACCGGGCGCTGGAGCTGCGCCCGGCCACCCTGCTGGCGCTGCTCGAGCGGCTTGACGCCTTCCGGCGGCCCGCGCGGCTGCCCGAGGTGCTGGCCGCCTGCGAGGCCGATGCCCGCGGCCGGCTCGGCCGCGCCGACGAGCCCTATCCGGCGTCAGCCCACCTGCGCGCGGCGCTCGCCGCGGCGGCGGCCGTGGATGCCGGCGCGGTGGCGGCCTCGGGCCCGCCGGGCGAGGCGGTGCGTGAGCGGGTGCGGCAGGCGCGCGAGCAGGCGATCGCGAGGGCCCTGCCGCGCTGAGGCAGGCCGGCTCAGATCAGCCGTGCGATGGCGGCGGCGATCATCGACAGCACGATCGTCGAAGCGATGGGCAAGGACCATTCCCGGCCGAAGGCCCGGAAATGCAGATCGCCGGGCAGACGCCCCATGCCGAGCCGCCTCAGCCAGGGCGTGAGCCCCGAGAACAGCACCAGGGCGAGCACCGTGACCAGCAGCCAGCGGATCATGACCCCTCCAGCGCGAGCGGCCGATCGCCGCGGGCAAAGCCCGGTCCTGGTGAATCGAGCCCACGCGACAGGCCGATCGCCTTGAAGAGCTCGCCCATCTCGGCGGGCGAGAGCAGCATCTGTGCGGCCTGCGCCTCGCGCGCCCAGCCGAGCGGTTCGGCCGCTGCCGCGGCACGGTGCCGCGCGGCAAGATCGTCGAGCAGCCCGAGGTTGGTCAGCAGCCGGGCCTGCGGCAGGAAGCCGAGCACCTGCAGCCCCTCGCCGAGCGCGGCCTGAGCCACCGCGGTGAAGTCCACATGCGCGGTGATGTCCTGCAGGCCCGGCAGGAAGAAGGGATCGCCGTGGGCATGGTGCCGGTAGTGGCACATCAGCGTGCCGCCAGCGCGCTGGACATGGTGGAACTCGGGCCGCGCAAAGCCGTAGTCGATCAGCAGGATCGCGCCGCGCGCGAGCCGCCGCGCGGCCTCGGCCACCCAGGCCTGGGCCTGCTCGCCGAGCTCGCCCTCGCAGGCCAGCGCGTTGATGTCGGACACCCCGGCTCCCTGCGAAACCCGCTCGCGCACCCGCGCGGCAAAGTCCGGTGCCGCCGGCCGCGTCGCCCACGCGAAGCCGGTGTCGGCCAGCCGCACGCCGCGCTCGAGCACCCGCGCCGGTGCACCCGCCTGCGCCGGTTCGAGCGCGAAGGCGCGCACCGGCATGGCATCGAGCAGTTCGTTGGCCAGCACCACCCCGTCGATGCGTTCCGGCCAGGCCTGCAGCCAGCTCACCCGCGGCAACGCCGCCGGGCACTCCTGCGCGATGCGCGCGCGCTGGCGGGCAGCGAGTTCGGCCGAGAGTTCGACGATGCGATAGCGCACCCCGGTGAGGCCCAGCCGCTCGAACTCGCCGAGCATCCGGGCGGCGAGCGCGCCGCTGCCGGCGCCGAACTCGATGACCTCCTGGCCGCACTGCGCGAACCAGTGGGCGCATTGCCGCGCCAGGCAGGCACCGAACAGGCCCGAGAGCTCGGGCGCGGTGATGAAGTCTCCGCCGGCGCCGAACTTGCGCGCCGGCCCGCTGTAGTAGCCCAGGCCTGGGGTGTAGAGCGCCAGCGCCATGTAGTCGTCGAAGCCGATCCAGCCACCGGCCTCCTGGATGCGAGCAGCGATGCGCGCGCTCAGCGCCTCGCTGGTGGCGCGCGCCTCGGGAGTGGGCTCGGGCAAGGCCGGGGACGCGCGCATGGCCGCATTCTACGGGCGCAGGCCGGGGCCCCGGGGAATGCCGCTACACTGGCAACCCGCGGCACGCCCCGCGCCGTGCCTGCCCGGCAGGCCCGCCCAGTCTCCATCAACCTCCATGTCCAGCCAGGCCCCCATGCCGCCTGAAGCGGTCACCCCCGTCGCGCGCCGAGCGCTGGTCACCGGCGCCGCGCGCCGGCTCGGCCGCGAGATCGCGCTTGGCCTGGCGCGGGCCGGCTGGGATGTGGCCGTGCATCACGGCGAATCGGCCGACGCGGCACGGCAGACCGTGGCCGACATCCAGGCCCTGGGGCGACGGGCGGTGGCCGTGCGCGCCGACCTCGCCGACCCGGCCCAGACCGCAGCGCTCTTCGACGCGGCCAGCGCCGCGCTCGGCCCGCTCGATGCGCTGGTGAACAACGCCTCGCGCTTCGAGCCCGACCGGCCCGAGAGCTTCGAGGCGGCCAACCTGGAGCGCCACCTCGGCCCCAACCTGGCCGCGCCGCTGCTGCTCGCGCGGCGCCTGCACGAGGCGCGTTGCGCCCTGCCGGCCGACGCGCCCGCCGGCGTGGTCATCAATCTGCTCGACCAGAAGCTCGAGAACCTGAACCCCGACTTCTTCTCCTACACCCTCACCAAGGCGGCGCTGGCCAGCGCCACCACCATGCTGGCCATGGCCCTGGCGCCCCGGCTGCGGGTGGTGTCGGTCTCGCCCGGCATCACGCTGGTGTCGGGCGACCAGACCGCCGAGGGCTTCGCCCAGGCGCACCGCATGACGCCGCTGGGGCGCTCGTCCACCCCGGCCGACATCGCCGCCGCGGTGGTGTTCCTGGCCGACGCGCCCGCGATCACCGGCATCAACCTCACCGTCGACGGCGGCCAGCACCTGGCGGCTTCGTCGCGCGATGTCATGTACCTCACCGGAAACCCCAGCCCGTGAACGATCTCCTGCTGCCCCGCCTGGCCGACTGCCGGCGCATCTTCCTGCACGGCTTCTCGCTCGAGGTGTCGATCGGCTTCCACGACTTCGAGCGCGAGGCGCCGCAGCGGGTGATCATCGATGTCGACCTGTTCGTGCCCGACGCCCACTCCACGCCACAGCAGGACGAGGTGGCCGAGGTGGTCGACTACGACTTCATCCGCAGTGCGGTGGCCGAGCTCGCCCGCTCGCGCCACTTCAATCTGCAGGAGACCCTGGTCGACGGCATCGTGGCGCTGTGCCTGGCCCGGCACGAGGTGCGGGCGGTGCGGGTCAGCACCCGCAAGCCCGATGTCTACCCCGACTGCGCCTGCGTGGGCGTGGAGGTCTTCCGCTTCCAGCCGGAGTGATGGCATGAGCCCCGAGAAACAGGCCCGCGAACGCGGCAAGCTGCACAAGCGGCTGCTGCGGCTCACCGGCGAGGCGATCGCGCACTACGACATGATCGGCGAGGGTGACCGCGTGATGGTCTGCCTCTCGGGCGGCAAGGACAGCTACGCGCTGCTCGACCTGCTGCTCACCCTGCGCAGCCGCGCGCCGGTGCGCTTCGAGATCATCGCGGTGAATCTCGACCAGAAGCAGCCCGGCTTCCCCGAGGATGTGCTGCCGGGCTACCTGCGCTCGCTCGGCGTGCCCTTCCACATCGAGAACCAGGACACCTACAGCATCGTGCGCCGGGTGATCCCCGAGGGCCGCACGATGTGCTCGCTGTGCTCGCGGCTGCGCCGCGGCATCCTGTACCGGGTGGCCGACGAACTCGGCGCCACGCGCATCGCGCTGGGCCACCACCGCGACGACATCCTCGAGACCTTCTTCCTGAACCTGTTCTTCGGCGGCAAGCTCAAGACCATGCCACCGCGGCTGGTGTCCGACGACGGCCGCCATGTGGTGATCCGGCCGCTCGCCTATGTGGAGGAGGCCGACCTGATCGCCTACGCGCAGTGGCGCGAGTTCCCGATCATCCCCTGCAACCTGTGCGGCTCGCAGGAGAACCTCAAGCGGCGCGAGATCAAGCAGCTGATGCGCGAGTGGGAGAAGCGCCACCCCGGGCGGGTGGAGAACATCTTCTCCTCGCTCTCGCGGGTGGTGCCCTCGCACCTGATGGACCGCGAGCTCTTCGACTTCAGCGCGACACAGCCCACCGGCGCGCCAGTGCCCGAGGGCGACATCGCCTTCGATGTCGACCCGGTGTTCGAGGCCGCGCCGGTGCAGGTCGCGACGATTCAGCTCACCACCGGCAGCACCGCCACGTCGTAGCCGCCGCTCACCGCGGCGCCGATCGGCGCGCACGCCCAGTCGAACTCGAAGCGCGCCGCCGGCCGGATGCCGCCGATCGCGGGCACGGTGCCGCAGAACATCACCATGCCCTCGGGAGTGTCGCCGCCCTGCGCCTGCCACAGCCGCAGCAGCTCGTCGGGCGGGCGCAGCGAGGCGCCCGCTCCGTCCTGGTAGATCTCGCGCCGCGAGCCGTCAACCGCCCAGGAGCGCAGGCGCAGCGCGTCGTAGTGCGGCGCCACCGCCTCCCAGGGCCAGGCGTCGCCGGCCACCGGCTTGGCGCAGAGCTGCTTGGAGAGCGCCACCGACCAGGCCTCGGCCCGCCGGTCGGTGTGGTCGGAGCCGGCGCTCAGCCACCAGCGGCCCTGGTGACGAACCAGCACCGGCTCGACCTCGCCGGAGGTCTGGTCGCCCACCGCCTCGAGCGCGCCCGCGGGCAGCAGCTGCGAGGCCGCCACCCGGTAGAAGAGCGGCACCTGACTGGGCCGGGGCACGCCGATGGCGGCGAGCTCCTCGATGTGGTGCTCGATCGCCGCGGGATCGCGGCCGGTCCAGCCCGCGATCACCAGCCGGGTGACCGCGACGCTGACCTCGCGCACGCCGTCCGTGTCATGCAGCCGCAAGGGCCAGCGCGGGCCGCTGTGGGAATCCGTCATGGGATGACCTCAGAAGAAGAAAAGTGTCGCGTCGGGGAAGGGTGGCATCGGGAGGGGCTCACATCAGCACGCCGGGCAGCCACAGGGCGATGGCCGGGAACACCATCAGCAGGATGATCGCCAGGGTGTAGGCCGCCAGGAAGGGCAGCACACCCGTGAACACATCGGTGATCGGACCGGGCTGGCGACGCATGCCCTGCAGCACATAGAGCACGGTGCCGTCGGGCGGGCTGATCATGGCGATCTCCACCAGCATGGTGATCACCACCCCGAACCACACCGGGTCATAGCCGAGCGCCTTCACCACCGGGAACAGCAGGGGCACGGTGGTGATGACCATGGACATGCCTTCCATGAAGGTGCCCAGCGCGAGGTAGAAGCCGATGATGCACAGCATCAGCGCCCAGCCCGGAAAGGGCAGCTGGCCGAGGAAACGCGAGAGCATCTGCGGCACGCCCAGCGAGCCGAGGATGTGGTTGAGGAAGTAGGCCCCGAAGAGGATCAGGCCGATCATCGAGGTGACCCGCGCGGTGGCGCGCAGCGCGTCGTGCAGCATGCGCCAGGACAGCCGGCGGTCGACCAGCGCCAGCGCCAGCGCGCCGATCACGCCAAGCGCAGCCGACTCGGTGGGCGTGGCCAGGCCGGAGTAGATGGTGCCCAGCACCAGGCCGATCAGCAGCGCAGTGGGCAGCAGGTCGAGCAGGCTGGCCAGCCGCTCGCGCCGGCCCGGCGCGCGCTCACCCGGCTCGCCACGACCCAGGCCGAGGCGCGCGCTGTAGAAGAAGATCACGCCCATGAACAGCAGCACCACCAGCAGGCTGGGGCCGACCGCGGCGAGGTAGAGAGCGCCCACCGAGGTCTCGGTGATCAGGCCGTAGACGATGAAGGTGATGCCCGGCGGGATCAGGTTGCCCAGCGCGCCGCCGGCGGCGAGCGAACCGAGCACCAGCTTCTGCGGATAGCGGCTGCGCTCGAACCAGGGCAGCGCCACCGAGCCCATGGTGGCCGCGGTGGCCACGCTCGAGCCGGCCACCGCCGAGAACACCCCGCAGGACAGGATGTTGGTGTGCAGCAGTCCGCCCGGCAGCCGCCCCACCCAGACATTCATGGCGCGGTAGAGCCGGTCGGACAGGCCCGCACGCAACATGACCTCGCCCATCAGCAGGAAGAGCGGCACCGCCACCAGCACGAAGTTGGTGGACGGCGCCCACAGCATCTCGCCGATGAAGTTCCAGAACGGCCGATCGGACAGGCCGTAGCCGGCGAGCAGCGCCAGCAGGCCGAGCGCCGCGCCCACATGGAGCCCGGCCGCGAAGAAGCCCACGAAGGCGCCGAGCACCGCGCCCAGCGCCCACCAGGGCACCTGCCCGGCCGCGCCGGCGGGCAGCTGGCCGGTGAGCGCGGCCACGCCCACTGCCAGCCCGAGCACCACCAGAAAGACGATCGCGATCACGGGCGCGATCCGCCCAGCGCCTGCAGGGTGTCGCGGGCCTCGTCGAGATCGGTGCGGGCCGCCAGGCCGGCCTCGAGGGCCTGCGGCTGGCCGCGCAGCAGCAGCACCGCGCTGCGGCAGGCCAGCGCCACCGCGGCCAGGCCCATCAGCAGGAAGCCTGCGGCCCACACGCCCTGGGGAAGCGCGAGCGGGGTGCGCAGGCCCGAAAGGTCGGTGGCGCCGAGCTGCCAGGAGTCCACCGTCAGCGAGACCGCGCCGAAGGCCATGAAGCCCACCGCCACCAGCAGCGCGAGCAGTGCCGTGAGGTGCAGCCAGACCCGCGCGCCCAGCGGCAGGCGCTGCACCAGCACATCGATGCGCACATGGCCGCGCTCGAGCAGGGTGCCGCCCAGGCCGAGGGTCATGCCGGCGGCGAGCAGGTAGCCGGTGAGCTCGCCGGTGGACTCGGTGGAAAAGCCGAGCAGGCGGCGAGCCAGCACATCGAAGCCGATGATCGCGACCATCAGCAGGTACGCCCAGCCGGCCAGCGACAGGGCGCCATCGCAGAGCCGGCGAACCGCGCGCATCGGCGCGCCCTCGCCGGCCAGCGACTCAGCGTGCGCCATGGCGGATGCCGGTGATCGGCGCGATGACCTCGTTGTAGACCGTGCCGCAGCGATCGCCGCAGCGCTTGACCCAGGCCGGCAGCACATCCTCGATCATCTCCTTGCGGATGGTGGCGGCGACATCGCCCTGCGGCTTGACCTCGACCATCGGCCGCTTGACCAGCGTGTGGATCTTGCAGCCCTCGGCACGCCCGACATTGCAGTCGATGCCATCCTGGGTGGCGGCCAGGCCCAGCGCCCACTGCTGCTCCTGGATGTCGGCGAAGGTCTTCTCGATCAGCGCGCGCACCGGCGCCTCGAGCTTGTTCCACCAGGCGAGGTTCACGTAGTAGCCGGCGGTGGACCAGGACAGCGGCAGGGTGAAGAGGTGGGTGGAGACCTCGGGCCACTTCACGCCGTTGCCCGAGCCCGAGCCGGTGATGCCGCAATCGACCGTGCCGCGCTCGAGCGCGGTGTAGACCTCGCCGAAGGCCACCGACACCGGCTGGCCGCCGAGCGCCTTGACCAGATCGGCCGCCGAGGGGCCGTTGGTGCGGATCTTCAGGCCCTTGATGTCGGCCAGCGAGGCGATCGGCTTGCGGCAGAACAGCATCTGGCCCGAGAAGGGATAGGTGGCGATCAGCTTGATGCCCAGACGCTCGAGCTCGCGGTTGGCCACCGGCAGCATGGCGTCGGCCACGCGCCGGGCCTGGCGGATGTCGAGGTTCATGCCGGCGAGGTCGATCCCGTCGAGCATCGGCACATCGCCCGAGACGGTGGTGAGCGGGCCGGCGGCGATGTCGACCTGGCCGGAGCGCACCAGGCGCAGCACCTCGGGCCCGTTCACATTGCGCTCGGGCCAGGAGGCGAGGTTGACCTCGATGCGCCCGCCGCTCTTTTGCGCCAGGCCGTCGCGCAGCAGGGGCTGATCGATGCGGGTGTACTGCGGCAGCGTGGGCGCCACCTGGGTGACCGCGCTGATGGTGATCTTCGGGCCGGGCGGGATGGTCTGCGCGGCGGCGCCGGTGGCGGCGAGCAGGCCGGCCAGCGCCAGGCCGGCGGCGATGAGTCGGTGACGCGGAGCGGGAACGGGGGTCATGCGGATTCTCCAGGCAGGTGTCGGGCGATCGTCGGAAGGCGGGGGCAGAAGACGGTGTGCGGCGGCGCCGTCAGAAGGCGGCGAGGCGGTCGTTGAGCAGGTCGGTGACCAGCATCGCCCCGGGCGAATGGGTGATGCAGAACGGCGGGCGGCTGGCCATCACCACCGACTGGGGCGTGACGCCGCAGGCCCAGAACACCGGCAGCTCATCATCGAGCACCGGCACCGGGTCGCCGAAGTCGGGGCGCGCGAGGTCAGCGATGCCGATCGCCTGCGGCAGGCCGATGTGCACCGGCGCGCCATGCACGCCGGGGAAGCGGCTGGTGATCTGCACCGCGCGGATCGCATCGGCGGGCTTGAGCGGGCGCATCGAGACCACCATCGGGCCGGCGAAGGGGCCGGCCGCCACGGTGGGGATGCTGGTGCGGTACATCGCGACATTGGCGCCGCAGGCGACATGGCGCAGCGCGATCCCCGACTGCAGCAGCGCCTCCTCGAAAGAAAAGGAGCAGCCCAGCACGAAGGCCACCAGGTCGTCGCGCCAGAGCGCGCCGATGTCGGTGCGCTCTTCGGCGAGCTCGCCGTCACGCCACACCCGGTAGCCCGGCAGGTCGGTGCGCAGGTCGATGTCGGCGCCCAGCAGCGGCACCCGCGGGCTGCCCGGCTCGGAGACCGCCAGCAGCGGGCAGGGCCGCGGGTTGCGCTGGCAGAAGCGCAGGAAGTCGAAGGCCTGCGCCTCGGGCAGCACCACCAGGTTGCCCTGCACCCGTCCGGCGGCAAGGCCCGAGGTATGCGCGGTGTGCTCGCCACGGCGAATCCGGTGGCGCAGCGCGGCCACCTCCGCGTCGCTGGCGAGCGGGGCTCGGAGATCGGTCATCAGGAAATCCTGTGGTGGGTTGGCGCGGTGCGCGGGCCACGATCGCCCGCACCGGGCCGTCAGACAGATTGGATCCGAGCCGCCGCGCCGCGACAATCGGGAAATTTCATCAACAGATCATCAAGGATTTTTATGATGACCCGCGCCGGCATGGGCTTGCGCGATGGCATCGATCTCGGCCACCACCCGTTCGAGGGTGTCGCTGGCCGGGTCGGGCCGCCAGGCCACGAACAGCGGCAGCGGCGCGAGCGGCGACTCGGTGCTCACCACCGAGATGCGGCCATCGCGCACCAGCGGCTCGACCACCGCGCGGGGCAGCGTGGCCACCCCGAAGCCACGCTCCACCAGGCCGAGCATGGCCGACAGCGACGACACGCTGTGCAGGTGCGGCGCCGGCGCGCCATGGGCACGGAACAGGTCGATCACCGCGGTATTGGGCTGCGAGCCGCGCTGGAAACTGAGGATCTGCTCGCGGGCGAGATCGGCCAGGCGCCGGCGCAGCCGCCCGGAGCGCGCGCCCGCCGGCCGCCGGCAGGCGAAGACCATCGGCAGCGAGGGCAGTGGCAGCTGGCGCAGCGATTCGCCGTGCACCGGCAGCGCAAGCACCGCCAGGTCGATCTGGCCACGGCGCAGATGCTCGTCGAGCAGCTGGGAGGTCTCGATGGTGAGTTCCAGCCGCGACTGCGGATAGCGCTCGCGCAGCCGCGTGAAGAGCGGCATCAGCCAGGTGTGGGCGATCGACTCGATGGCACCCAGGCGCAGCACCGGAGGGCCCTGTTCGCCGCCGCCGAGATCGCGGCGGATGTCGCGCTGCAGGTCGAGCAGGCGCTCGGCATGGACCAGCAGGCGGCGGCCGTCGGCGGTGAGGTGCAGGCGACGGTCGCGGCGGTCGAACAGGCGCGCGCCGAGCTCGGCCTCCAGGGCGATGATGCGGCTGGAGATCGCGGCCTGGGTGAGCGAGAGCTTGCCGGCGGCGCGGGTGGCGCTGCCCAGCGTGGCCACCCAGTAGAAGGCCTCGAGGAAGCGCAGGTTCACGGCCGGCCCGGGCCTGCTGCCGCGTCAGCCCGCGGCCCGGGTCAGGCCGGCGCGCAGCGCGTCGCGCAGGCTGGCGAGGCTTTCCTCGAGATGCGCGCGGGCCTCGCGCGAGAGCTGCCGGCCGCGCAGCGCCGACTCGATCCGCGCGCTCAGGCGGCGGGCATCGGCGCGGGCGAGCGCGCGGGCGTCGGGCGGCACCGCCGAGCCGGGTCGCATCAGCAGCCCGGTGAGCTTGCGCAGGTGCTCGCGCTGCAGCATGCGGCGGGCCACGCCGATGTCGGCGCCACGGGCGAGCTCGCGCCAGATGTTCTCGCGCAGGGTGTCGAACAGCTCGGGCAGCGGCAGGCGCTCGGCCGGCGCGAGCGTGGCCTCGTTCTCCTGCAGCCGGTTGAGCACCGCATCGCCGAGCAGACGGTCGAGCAGCCGGCGCTGCAGGCTCGCCACCGACTGCAGCACGGCCGGCAGCGGCGGCGGCCAGGCGCCGCGGTCCAGCGGATCGGTGGACAGCCGGGCCGCCAGCGAGGGCGCGATGGCGAGCGAGTCCTCGGCCAGCACCTCGCGGGCGAGCAGGTTCAGCGCCTCGCGCTGGCGGCTGCCGGGCACGGGCACGAAGGCCGGGCGGGCATCGCCCGAGACATCGCGGAAGTAGTTGACGCCACCGACATGCTTGGCCGCCACCTCGGCGGCAAGGTCGACCTGACGCAGGCCGCTGTCGAAGCCACGGCGCAACACCCCGAAGCCCGTGCCCGGGGGCAGGGTGCGGGTCTGCAGTCGGGCCCAGAGCTCGCGGCTGAGGGCCAGCCGGCGCGCCGCCCAGGCGAGCGGATCATCGCCGAGATCGCGCTGGTTGACCTGCGGGTCGTAGCCGGCCACCACCTCCTCGTCGGTGCCATAAGCGAGTGCGGGCTCTCCGGCGCGCGCCGCCACGCGCGCAAGCTCGGCAGCCTCCCGCTCGGGCGGCAAGGGCCGGTAGGCATACTCGATCGCCCAGTAGTCGTACGGACCGAGCGTGGTCATGGTGACCGGCCCCACCGGCTCGCCGGCCAGCGGCAGGTTGAAGCCGTTGTAGTCCATCACCGAGCCCGACAGGCCATGGGCCCGCGTGTAGGCCGGGTCGGCCAGCCGGGCCACCGGCACCGCCAGCGAGGCGCGGAAGTTGTGGCGCAGCCCGAGGGTGTGGCCCACCTCGTGCATCACCAGATCCTTGATCAGATCGGCGACGATGCGCTCGGCCTCCGGTCCCTCGGGGTCGAGATCGCCGCGCGACTCGAGCAGGGCGAGCGCGAAGTCGAGCTCGGCCAGGGACTCGGCCGCGTGCTGGCAGCCCGGACCATGGGCATGGGCATGGGCATGGGCGGCTGCGGTCTCGGCAAAGCGCGAGCCCGGGAGGGATTCACGCACCAGCCGGCGACCGAAGCGGGCCCAGTTGTCGGAGATCGCGATGTCGGCGTCGATGATCTCGCCGCTGCGCGGATCGGTGAGCGAGGGGCCGATCGCCAGCGCGCCCTCATCGCTGTCGAGGAACCAGCGGATCGAGGCGTGCTGCACGCTGGTGAGGTCCATCGGCGCATCGGCCGGCTCCTCGCGCACCTGCAGCGCATCGCGGATGCCGATGCGCTCGAAGGCCTTGTTCCACTCGAGGACCCCGGCGGTGATCGCAGGACGCAGCCGCGCCGGGATGTTGCGATCCAGCCAGAAGACCACCGGTCGCACCGGCTCGGACAGCGCCGCCGAGGGGTCGCGCGGCTCGATCCGCCAGCGGGTGACGAAGTTGCGCCGGGCGTCCCGCGCACCCGACTCGGTCCAGTCGTGGATCTGCTGCACATAATGGCCGACCCGCGGGTCGG
>NZ_CEXFHW010000012.1:0-41273 GCF_982640115.1 Quisquiliibacterium sp.
AGGGCACGGAGATGGTGATGCCCGGGGACAACGTGCAGATGACGGTGCAGCTGATTGCGCCGATCGCGATGGAGCAGGGTCTGCGCTTTGCGATCCGCGAGGGCGGCCGCACCGTCGGCGCCGGCGTCGTCGCCAAGATCCTGGTCTGACGCATCCGCCCCGGCGTCCCGCCGGGGTATTCAATCCGGGCGGCGTGCGCGCCGCCCCTCGCTCTTTGGAACCGACATGAACAACCAGAAGATCCGTATCCGCCTGAAGGCCTTCGATTACAAGCTGATCGACCAGTCTGCGGCGGAGATCGTCGAGACCGCCAAGCGCACCGGCGCGGTGGTGCGTGGCCCGGTGCCCCTGCCCACCCGTATCGAGCGCTTCGATGTCCTGCGTTCGCCGCACGTGAACAAGACCTCGCGCGACCAGTTCGAGATCCGCACCCATCTGCGTCTCATGGACATCGTCGAGCCCACCGACAAGACCGTCGACGCGCTCATGAAGCTCGATCTGCCGGCCGGTGTCGACGTCGAGATCAAGCTGCAGTAAGCCGCTCGCTGCACCAGTGCTTGCCAGCGCTGGTGCCTTCGGGATAGAATCGAAAGCTTTCCTGCGTTGAGCCGCCCGAACGGGGCTGCTCTTCTGGGCTGCGCGCACCGCGCGCAGCACCTGGGCAGGACCACACACACCCGGCCAATCGCAGCCGGGACTGGAGAGCAGAATGAGCCTTGGCCTCGTGGGACGCAAGGTCGGCATGATGCGCATCTTCTCGGACGATGGTGACTCCATCCCCGTGACCGTGCTCGATGTGTCGAACAACCGCGTCACCCAGATCAAGACCGTCGAGAACGACGGTTACACCGCCGTCCAGGTCACCTTCGGCAAGCGTCGCGCCAGCCGGGTCACCAAGCCGCAGGCGGGTCACTTCGCGAAGGCCGGCGTCGAGGCCGGCACGGTCACCCGCGAATTCCATGTCAGCCCCGAGAAGGCCGGTGAGCTCGCGCCCGGCGCGGTCGTCAAGGCCGAGATCTTCGAGGCCGGCCAGAAGGTCGATGTCTCCGGCACCACCCACGGCAAGGGCTTCGCCGGCACGATCAAGCGACATCACTTCGCCTCCAACCGGGCCTCGCACGGCAACTCGCGTTCGCACAATGTGCCAGGCTCGATCGGCATGGCGCAGGATCCGGGCCGCGTGTTTCCGGGCAAGCGCATGTCAGGTCACCTCGGCGCGGCTGCGCGCACGGTGCAGAACCTCGTCGTTGCCCGCGTCGATGCCGAACGCCAGCTGCTGCTGGTGCGCGGTGCGGTCCCGGGTGCCAAGAACGGCAGTGTCGTCGTCACGCCGGCGATCCGCGTGCCGGTGAAAGCCTGAGGGGAGCGACGATGGAACTGAATCTGCTCAACGACCAGGGCCAGCCCTCGGCCACGGTCAGCGCCGCCGACACCGTGTTCGGCCGCGAATTCAACGAGCCGCTGGTGCACCAGGTGGTCGTGGCCTTCCAGGCCAACGCCCGCAGCGGCAACCGTGCCCAGAAGGACCGCAGCGAGGTCCGGCACACCACCAAGAAGCCGTGGCGTCAGAAGGGTACCGGTCGCGCTCGCGCCGGCATGAGCTCCAGCCCCCTGTGGCGCGGTGGCGGCAAGATCTTCCCGAACAGCCCCGACGAGAACTTCACCCAGAAGGTGAACAAGAAGATGTACCGCGCGGGCATGCGCTCCATTCTGTCGCAGCTTGCTCGCGACGGCCGGATCGCGGTCATCGAGGGTCTCACGCTCGAGGCTCCCAAGACCAAGCTGCTCGCTACCAAGGTCCGCGCCATGGGTGCCGGCTCGGTGCTGGTGATCACCGACAACCTCGATGAGAACCTGCTGCTGGCTTCGCGCAATCTGCCCGATGTGCTGGTGGTCGAGCCCCAGCAGGCCGATCCGGTATCGCTGGTGCATTTCGACCGGGTGCTGATCACCCGGCCGGCACTCGCCAAAGTCGAGGAGATGCTGGCATGAACCAGGAACGTCTGATGAAGGTGCTGATGGCCCCGATCGTCTCCGAGAAGGCGACCATGATGGCCGACAAGCACCAGCAGGTGGCCTTTCGCGTGGTGCAGGACGCCACCAAGGCCGAGGTCAAGGCGGCTGTCGAGCTGCTCTTCAAGGTGCAGGTCGAGTCGGTGCAGGTGCTCAACCAGGCCGGCAAGGCCAAGCGCTTCGGCCGTTTCCAGGGCCGGCGCAGCAATGTGCGCAAGGCGTATGTCTGCCTGGCTCCGGGCCAGGAGATCAATTTCGCGGAGGCCGTGTAAATGCCGCTCATGAAGACCAAGCCGACCTCCGCCGGGCGCCGCTCGATGGTGAAGGTCGTCAACAAGGACCTGCACAAGGGCGGTCCGGTGCCCTCGCTGATCGAGCCCAAGATCCGCGGCAACGGTCGCAACAACCTCGGGCACATCACCACCCGTCACAAGGGTGGCGGCCACAAGCAGCACTACCGTCTGGTGGATTTCCGTCGCAACAAGGACGGCATCCCCGCGAAGGTCGAGCGCATCGAGTACGACCCCAACCGCAGCGCGAATCTGGCCCTGCTCTGCTATGCCGACGGCGAGCGCCGTTACATTCTGGCGCCGCGTGATGTGCCTGTGGGCACCACGCTGCAGTCGGGTGCCGAGGCGCCCATCCGCGCTGGCAATGCGCTGCCCATCCGCAACATCCCGGTGGGGTCGACCATCCACGCCATCGAGATGCTGCCTGGCAAGGGCGCGCAGATCGCCCGCTCGGCCGGCACCTCCGCCCGCCTGCTGGCCCGTGAAGGCACCTACGCGCAGGTCCGCCTGCGCTCCGGTGAGATCCGCAAGGTGCACATCGAGTGCCGCGCCACCATCGGTGAGGTCGGCAACGAGGAGCACAGCCTGCGCACCATCGGGAAGGCCGGCGCCAATCGCTGGCGCGGTATCCGCCCCACCGTGCGCGGCATCTGCATGAACCCGGTTGATCACCCGCACGGCGGCCGCTCCAACGGCGGCGGCCATCCGGTGTCGCCCTGGGGCACCCCCACCAAGGGCTACAAGACCCGCCGCAACAAGCGCACCGACACCATGATCGTGCAGCGCCGCGGTCGCAAGTAACGGGCAAGGACCAGACAGCCATGGCACGTTCAGTCAAGAAGGGCCCCTTCGTCGACGCCCATCTGATGAAGAAGGTCGATACCGCGCTCACCAACAAGGACAAGCGACCGATCAAGACCTGGTCGCGCCGGTCCACGGTGGTGCCCGAGTTCATCGGCCTGACCATCGCGGTGCACAACGGCAAGCAGCATGTGCCGGTGTACGTCAACGAGAACATGGTCGGGCACAAGCTCGGCGAGTTTGCGCTGACCCGCACCTTCAAGGGCCACGCCGCGGACAAGAAGTCCTCGGTCAAGCGCTAAGGAGCCACGCATGGAAACCCAAGCTATCCTGCGCGGTGTTCACCTCTCGGCCCAGAAAGGCCGGCTGGTCGCCGACCTGGTCCGCGGCAAGCCGGTGGAACAGGCGCTGAACATCCTCGCCTTCTCCCCCAAGAAAGCCGCCCGCATCGTCAAGAAGGTGCTCGAGTCGGCGATCGCCAACGCCGAGCACAATGACGGCGCCGACATCGACGAGCTCAAGGTCACCACCATCCACGTCGAGAAGGGCACCTCGCTCAAGCGCTTCCAGGCCCGCGCCAAGGGCCGCGGCTGCAAGATCGAGAAGCAGACCTGCCACATCTTCGTGAAGGTGGGCAACTAAGCCCCCCCGGAAGGACACCATGGGACAGAAGATCCATCCGACCGGGTTCCGCCTCTCGGTCACCCGCAACTGGTCCTCGCGCTGGTACGCGAACAGCCGCCAGTTCCCGCAGATGCTCAATGAAGACCTGCGGGTGCGGGCCTACCTGCGCAAGAAGCTCAAGAGCGCCTCGGTCGGTCGCGTGCTCATCGAGCGGCCGGCCAAGAATGCCCGCATCACCATTTTCTCGGCACGCCCGGGTGTGGTCATCGGCAAGAAGGGCGAGGACATCGAGATTCTCAAGGCCGACCTCCAGCGACTGCTGGGCGTGCCGGTGCACGTGAACATCGAGGAAATCCGCAAGCCCGAGATCGATGCGCAGCTGATTGCCGACTCGATCACCCAGCAGCTCGAGAAGCGCATCATGTTCCGTCGCGCCATGAAGCGGGCGATGCAGAACGCCATGCGTCTGGGTGCCCAGGGCATCAAGATCATGAGCTCGGGCCGCCTCAACGGCGCCGAGATCGCCCGGGTGGAGTGGTATCGCGAAGGTCGCGTGCCCCTTCACACCCTGCGCGCCGACATCGAGTACGGCTTCTCGGAGGCCCTGACCACCTACGGCATCATCGGCGTGAAGGTCTGGGTCTACAAGGGTGACACCCTCGGTCGCGGTGACGCGCCCGCGGCTGCCGAAAAGGAAGCGCCGCCGCCCGAGCGCGACGATCGCCGCAATCGCCGGCTGCCCCCGAAGCCGGGTGCAGCGCCGCGAGCCGGCGCCCGTCGTCGACCCGATGGCGAGCCCGAAGCCAAGAGCGCGCCCGAGGCGGGCGCCGCCGATGCCCCCAAGACTGCGGTCAAGCGCGTGCGCAAGGCGCCTGGTGCGCCCGCTGACGCCAAGACCGGCGAATGAGGAGTGAGCGATGCTGCAACCCGCTCGACGCAAGTACCGCAAGGAACAGAAGGGCCGCAACAAGGGCCTGGCTACCCGGGGCGCCGCTGTCTCGTTCGGTGAGTTCGGCCTGAAGGCCACCGGCCGTGGCCGGCTCACCGCGCGCCAGATCGAGGCTGCCCGTCGTGCCATGACCCGGCACATCAAGCGAGGCGGTCGCATCTGGATCCGGATCTTCCCCGACAAGCCCATCTCGCACAAACCTGCCGAGGTCCGCATGGGCAACGGCAAGGGCAACCCCGAGTACTACGTCGCCGAGATCCAGCCCGGCAAGGTGCTCTACGAGATGGACGGCGTGAATGAAGCCCTCGCCCGCGAGGCCTTTGCGCTTGCCGCCGCCAAGCTGCCGATCTCCACGGTCTTCGTGACCCGGATGGTCGGGGCCTGACCCGCACAACGGAGAGCCCCATGAAGGCCAGTGAACTGCGCGCCAAGGATCCCGAGGCGCTGAACAAGGAACTCGGTGAACTGCTCAAGGCGCATTTCTCGCTGCGCATGCAGATCGCCACCCAGCAACTGAACAACACCAGCCAACTGGGCAAGACCCGCCGCGACATCGCGCGGGTGCGCACCGTGCTGCGTGAGAAAGCCGCCGCCAAATGACCGCAGCCGTCGAAGCGCCCGTCACGCTCAAGCGCACCCTGGTCGGGCGCGTGGTCAGCAACAAGATGCAGAAGACCGTCACCGTGGTGGTCGAGCGCAAGGTCAAGCATGCGATGTACGGGAAGTACATCGTGAAGAGCACGCGCTATCACGCCCACACCGAGGCGGCCATCAATGAAGGCGACACCGTCGAGATCCAGGAAAGCCGTCCGATCTCCAAGACCAAGGCCTGGGTCGTGGTCCGGGTGGTCGAGTCGGTCAACTGAATTGGTGAGCGGGTTCCACAGCCCGCTTGCCAAAGCGACAGAGAACAGGTTATCCTAGACGGCTTCGGTTTTGCAGCGCCAGTGTGCCCCAGGGCACGCAGCCCACAGCGGCGCTGCGCCAGCCGATTTTCAACCCGTGCCACGGGACCAAGACTGACTGCCCTGAGGCGGTCGGGGCCGAGCAGCCCCGAGCGCCGTCTGTTGCCAGGGTGGATTAAGTTGGGACAGGAACAGCGATGATTCAGATGCAGTCGACGTTGGACGTCGCCGACAACACCGGCGCTCGTTCGGTCATGTGTATCAAGGTGCTGGGCGGCTCCAAGCGCCGCTATGCCGGCATTGGCGACGTCATCAAGGTGAGCGTCAAGGAGGCGCAACCGCGCGGCCGCGTCAAGAAGGGCGAGATCTACAACGCCGTGGTCGTGCGCACCGCCAAAGGTGTGCGCCGCCAGGACGGTTCGCTCGTCAAGTTCGACGGCAACGCAGCGGTGCTGCTCAACGCCAAGCTCGAGCCGATCGGCACGCGCATCTTCGGCCCGGTCACGCGCGAACTGCGCACCGAGCGCTTCATGAAGATCGTGTCGCTCGCGCCCGAAGTCCTGTAAGGGAGTCCGCGATGGAAAAAATCCGCAAGGGTGACGAAGTCATCGTCATCGCCGGTCGCGACAAGGGCAAGCGCGGCAGCGTGCTCAGCCGGGTCGATGCCGCCCACCTGCTGGTCGACGGCGTGAATGTCGTCAAGAAGCACCAGCGCCCCAATCCCATGAAGGGCCAGACCGGCGGCATCGTCGACAAGACCATGCCGATCGATCAGTCGAACGTGATGCTCTTCAATCCGGCCACCGGCAAGGGCGATCGGGTCGGCATCCGCGTGCTCGAGGACGGCAAGAAGGTTCGCTTCTTCAAGTCCAACGGCGAACTGGTCAAGGCCTGAAGAGGAACACCATGGCTCGTTTCCAGCAACAGTACCGCGAGAAGATCGTCCCCGATCTGATGGCGAAGTTCGGCTACCAGTCGATCATGCAGGTGCCCCGCATCACCAAGGTCACGCTCAACATGGGTGTGTCCGAGGCGGTGGCTGACAAGAAGGTCCTCGATGCTGCGGTGGGCGATCTCACCAAGATCGCCGGCCAGAGGCCCGTGGTCACCAAGGCGCGCAAGGCCATCGCCGGCTTCAAGATCCGCGCCGGCTACCCGATCGGCTGCATGGTCACCCTGCGCGGCGCACGCATGTATGAATTCCTCGATCGCCTGGTCACCGTGGCGCTGCCCCGGGTGCGCGACTTCCGTGGCGTGTCGGGTCGAGCCTTCGATGGCCGCGGCAACTACAACATCGGCGTCAAGGAACAGATCATCTTTCCCGAGATCGATTACGACAAGGTCGACGCGCTGCGTGGCCTGAACATCAGCATCACCACCACCGCCAAGTCTGATGACGAGGCGAAGGCGCTGCTGACCGCGTACCGATTCCCATTCCGCAACTGAGGTTCGTCAAGTGGCCAAACTCGCTTCGATCAACCGCGACCTGAAACGCGCCGCCCTGGTGCGCAAGTACGCGAAAAAGCGCGCCGAGCTCCAGGCGATCATCAACGACCAGTCGGTCTCGGAAGAGGATCGTTACCAGGCCCGGCTCAAGCTGCAGCAGCTGCCGCGCAACGCCAATCCCACCCGCCTGCGCAACCGCTGCGAGATCACCGGTCGTTCGCGTGGTGTCTACAGCAAATTCGGCCTCGGCCGCAACAAGCTTCGCGAGGCGGCGATGCGGGGCGAAGTGCCCGGCATCGTCAAGGCCAGCTGGTAACGGAGGACACGACATGAGCATGAGCGATCCGGTCGCGGACATGTTCACGCGCATCCGCAACGGGCAGCGCGTGGAGAAACAGTCGGTCTCGATGCCGTCTTCCAAGCTGAAGGTGGCGATCGCCCAGGTCCTGAAGGACGAGGGCTACATCGAGGGCTACTCGGTCAGCACCGAGGGCGTGAAGTCCGAGCTGCAGGTGCAGCTCAAGTATTACGCCGGCCGCCCGGTCATCGAGCGCATCGAACGCGTCTCGAAGCCTGGTCTGCGGGTTTACAAGGGTCGCGATGCGCTGCCCCAGGTGATGAATGGCCTGGGTGTCACCATCGTCACCACCTCGCGTGGGGTCATGACCGATCGCAAGGCGCGCGCCACCGGCGTGGGCGGCGAAGTCATCGCCTACGTGGCGTAAGGGAGGGGCTATGTCCCGAGTTGCCAAGGTTCCGGTCGCCGTGCCGGCCGGTGTCGACGTGCAGATTGCCGACGGCGCCATCACGGTCAAGGGCCCGCTGGGCTCCCTCAGCCTGCGTATCAACCCGCTTGTCAGCATCGTGCGCGAAGGTGCCGAGCTGCTGGTCAAGCCGATGTCCGAGGCCCGCGATGCCGGTGCGATGAGCGGCACCTTCCGCGCGCTGGTGGCCAACATGGTCCAGGGCGTCACGCGCGGCTTCGAGAAGAAGCTGCAGCTGGTGGGTACCGGCTACCGGGCACAGGCTCAGGGTGCATCGCTGAACCTGTCGCTCGGGTTCTCGCATCCGGTGGTCTACAAGCTGCCCGATGGCATCAAGGCCGAGACGCCTACCCAGAACGACATCCTGATCAAGGGGGCCGACCGTCAGAAGGTCGGCCAGGTGGCTGCCGAGATCCGCGCGTACAAATCGCCCGAGCCTTACAAGGGCAAGGGTGTTCGCTACGCGGATGAGAAGGTGGTCCTGAAGGAAGTCAAGAAGAAGTAAGCGGCGCACGCGCCCCAAAGACAGGATACAGGCGATGGACAAGAAACAGGCTCGTTTGCGCCGTGCCCGTCAGACGCGGCTCAAGATCCGCGAACTGCGGGTCAACAGGCTCACCGTCTTCCGGACGAATCAGCACATCTACGCGAGCATCATCGACGCCGATGGCGCCCGGGTGCTGGTGTCCTCGTCCACCAACGAGGCCGAGGTTCGCTCCGCACTCGCGGGTGCGGCCGGCAAGGGCGGCAACGCCAGTGCGGCCACGGTGGTCGGCAAGCGCATCGCCGAGAAGGCGCTGGCAGCCGGCATCCAGAGCGTGGCTTTCGACCGCGCGGGCTACCGCTTCCACGGCCGGGTCAAGGCGCTTGCCGAGGCCGCCCGTGAAGCCGGCCTGAAGTTCTGATCGACAGGATACGAACATGGCAAAGGTTCAGGCACGGGTCGGCTCCGAGGAGCGCGACGACGGTCTCAAGGAAAAGATGATCGCGGTGAACCGCGTGACCAAGGTCGTCAAGGGAGGTCGGATTCTCGGCTTCGCGGCGCTGACCGTGGTGGGCGATGGTGATGGCCGCATCGGCATGGGCAAGGGCAAGGCCCGTGAGGTGCCGGTGGCGGTGCAGAAGGCCATGGACGAAGCCCGGCGCAAGATGTTCAAGGTGAGCCTCAAGGGCAGCACGCTGCAGCACACCGTGCACGGCCGCCATGGCGCTGCCAACGTCTACCTCGCGCCGGCGCCGGACGGCACCGGCATCATCGCCGGCGGTCCGATGCGGGCGATCTTCGAAGTGATGGGTGTGGGCAACGTGGTGGCCAAGAGCCACGGCTCCACCAATCCCTACAACATGGTCCGCGCCACGCTCAACGCGCTGCAGAACATGAACACCCCGGCCGAGATCGCTGCCAAGCGGGGCAAGACGGTCGAGGAAATCCTCGGTTGAGGCGCGATGCCGGTGCTGCCCTGCGGGCTGTCACCGGTCAGGAGAACCCGATGACCAAGAAGACCCTCAAAGTGACGCTGGTGCGCAGCCCGAACGGCACCCGCTCCACCCACAAGGCAACCGTGCTGGGCCTGGGGCTCAAGCGCATCCGCCAGACGCGCGAGCTCGAGGACACTCCGGCCGTGCGCGGCATGATCACCAAGGTTTCGTACCTGGTTCGCGTCGAGTGAGATCGCCATGCAACTGAACACGCTGAAACCCGCCGAGGGCAGCAAGCATGCGCGCAAGCGCGTGGGACGCGGTATCGGCTCCGGCCTGGGCAAGACTGCCGGCCGTGGTCACAAGGGTCAGAAGTCGCGCTCGGGCGGCTTCCACAAGGTCGGCTTCGAGGGCGGCCAGATGCCGCTCCAGCGTCGTCTGCCCAAGCGCGGCTTCGTGTCGATGAGCGCCGGCGATACCGCCGAGGTTCGCCTGTCGGATCTGCAGCGGCTCGACGCACCGGCCATTGATCTGCTCGCCCTCAAGGCGGCCGGCGTGGTGCCACAGGGCGCGAAGGCGGCCAAGGTCATTCTCTCGGGCAGCCTCGAGCGCGCAGTGACCCTCACCGGCATCGGTGCCACGAAGGGCGCTCGCGCGGCCATCGAGGCCGCCGGCGGCACGCTGGCCTGATCTTCTTTCGTCACTGACACCGGACGCACCCTTGGCCACCTCCGCCGCCAGCACCGCCAACGCCGGCCGCTTCGCTGATCTGAAGCGCCGGCTGTGGTTCCTGCTGTTCGCCCTGGTGGTCTATCGCATCGGCGCGCACATTCCGGTGCCCGGCATCGATCCCGACCAGCTGGCTCAGCTCTTCAAGGGACAGCAGGGCGGCATCCTGGGCATGTTCAACATGTTCTCGGGGGGCGCGCTCTCGCGGTTCACGGTGTTTGCCCTGGGGATCATGCCGTACATCTCGGCATCGATCATCATGCAGCTGCTCACCGTGGTGGTGCCGCAGCTCGAGGCGCTCAAGAAGGAAGGCGAAACCGGCCGCCGCACCATCACGAAGTACACCCGCTGGTTCACCGTGGGTCTGGCCACCTTTCAGGCGCTCGGCATCGCCATTGCGCTCGAAGCGCAGGCGGGTCTGGTGATCGATCCTGGTCTGCAGTTCCGCTTCACCACCGTGGTTTCGCTGCTCACCGGCACCATGTTCCTGATGTGGCTGGGCGAGCAGATCACCGAGCGTGGTCTGGGCAATGGCATCTCGATCATCATCTTCGCCGGCATCGCGGCGGGCCTGCCCTCGGCGCTTGCCGGGATGGGAGAACTGGTGCGCACCGGTGCCATGAACGCGCTGGTGGCCCTGGTGATCGTGGCTCTGGTGGTGATGGTCACCGCGGCGGTGGTGTTCGTCGAGCGCGGGCAGCGCAAGATCACCGTGAACTACGCCAAGCGTCAGGTGGGCAACCGGGTGTACGGCGGGCAGACGTCGCATCTGCCGCTCAAGCTGAACATGGCGGGCGTCATTCCGCCGATCTTCGCGTCGTCGATCATCCTCTTCCCGGCCACCATCGCGCAGTGGTTCACCTCCGGTGATTCCTCCAGCGCCATGGTCCGCGTGCTCAAGGATGTGGCGGCCACGCTGTCGCCCGGCCAGCCGGTTTACATCCTGCTCTATGCAGCCGCCATCATCTTCTTCTGCTTCTTCTACACTGCGCTGGTCTTCAACAGCCGCGACACGGCGGAAAACCTCAAGAAGAGTGGCGCGTTCGTGCCCGGTATCCGTCCTGGCGAGCAGACCGCACGCTACATCGACAAGATCCTGATGCGGCTCACGCTCGCCGGTGCCATCTACATCAGCGCGGTCTGCCTGCTGCCCGAGCTGCTGGTGCTGAAGTGGAATGTGCCGTTCTATTTCGGCGGCACCTCGCTGCTGATCATCGTGGTGGTGACCACCGACTTCATGTCGCAGGTGCAGGCCTATGTCATGTCGCACCAGTACGAGAGCCTGCTGAAGAAGGCCAACCCGAAAGGGATGGGACTGTGAACCTGCCGGGCTGGCAGCGGCCGTCATCGGCCTGCCAGCCGGTCAACAGAGCGTCGAGAGACTCGAGGGAATCATGAAAGTGTTGGCATCGGTCAAGAAGATCTGCCGCAACTGCAAGGTCATCAAGCGCAAGGGCGTGGTCCGCGTGATCTGCGTCGATCCGCGGCACAAGCAGCGTCAAGGTTGACGGAGAACAAGCATGGCACGTATTGCGGGTATCAATGTTCCTGATCGACAGCACACCGAGATCGGTCTGACTGCCATTTATGGCATCGGCCGGACGCGCGCTCGCCAGATCTGCGACGCCGCCGGGGTGAACTACGCGAAGAAAGTGAAGGATCTCAGCGATCCCGAACTCGAGCGCATCCGCGACCTGGTGTCGCGCCTGACGGTCGAGGGCGACCTGCGTCGCGAGGTCTCGATGTCGATCAAGCGGCTGATGGACCTCGGCTGCTACCGCGGTGTCCGTCACCGTCGTGGTCTGCCGGTCCGCGGTCAGCGTACCCGCACGAATGCGCGCACCCGCAAGGGCCCGCGCAAGGCCGGCGTGGCCCTGAAGAAATAATCGTTCACAGGATCATCCATGGCTACCAAGGCTCAATCCGCCGCCGCTGCCGCCGCCGCTTCCCGGGTGCGCAAGAAGGCGAAAAAGAACGTGTCCGACGGCATTGCCCACGTGCATGCCTCGTTCAACAACACCATCATCACCATCACTGACCGTCAGGGCAACGCGCTGTCGTGGGCCTCGGCGGGTGGTGCCGGTTTCAAGGGCTCGCGCAAGTCCACGCCGTTTGCGGCGCAGGTCGCTGCCGAGACCGCCGGCCGTGCGGCCCAGGACTGCGGCATCAAGAACCTGGAAGTGCAGATCAGCGGCCCCGGCCCTGGCCGTGAGTCGTCGGTGCGCGCGCTGAACGCCCTCGGCATCAAGATTCTCCAGATCCAGGATGTCACGCCGATTCCGCACAACGGCTGCCGTCCCCCGAAGCGCCGCCGCATCTGAGCGGCACCCCGCCCGGCTCCGGCCGGGCGAACTCCCGGCGTGCAGCCGGCCATCTTCGGGTGGACGTTCTGCCGTCGATTGAAGCCCACCGTCCGCCGCTGTGCGCCGCAAGGCGCCAGTCACCGAAAGCGCGGACTAACCGCAGCACCGGCCCCGGTTGCCGTCTGCGTACTTGACGAGGACATGCCGTGGCACGTTATACCGGACCGAAAGCCAAGCTTTCCCGCCGTGAAGGCACCGATCTTTTCCTGAAGAGCGCCCGTCGGTCGCTCGACACCAAGTGCAAGCTCGACAGCAAGCCGGGCCAGCATGGCCGCATCTCCGGCACCCGCACCTCCGACTTCGGTCTGCAGCTGCGCGAGAAGCAGAAGGTCAAGCGCATGTACGGTGTGCTCGAGAAGCAGTTCCGCCGCTATTTCGAGGAGGCCGAGCGCCGCCGTGGCAACACCGGTGAGAACCTCCTGAAGCTGCTCGAGAGCCGTCTTGACAATGTCGTCTACCGGATGGGCTATGCCACCACCCGTGCCGAGGCGCGCCAGCTGGTGAGTCACAAGGCCATCACCGTCAACGGCCAGGTGCTGAACATCCCGTCGGCGCTGGTGCGTCCGGCCGATGTCGTTGCGGTGCGCGAGAAGTCCCGCAAGCAGGCCCGCATCCAGGATGCGCTGACGCTGGCCGAGCAGAATGGCATGCCGGGTTGGGTGTCGGTCGACAAGACCAAGATGGAAGGCACCTTCAAGTCGGTGCCCGACCGCGCCGATCTGTACTCGGACATCAACGAGAGCCTGATCGTCGAGTTGTACTCGCGTTAATTGAAGGGACCCCTCCATGCAGACCGCCATGCTGAAGCCGCGAATCGTCGAGGTCGAGCAACTCGGGCCGTCCCATTCCCGCGTCGTGATGGAGCCGTTCGAGCGCGGCTACGGACACACGCTGGGCAATGCGCTGCGCCGGGTGCTGCTGTCCTCGATGGTCGGCTATGCGCCGACCGAGGTCCAGATCTCGGGCGTCGTTCATGAATACTCCACGCTCGATGGTGTCCGCGAGGATGTCGTCGACCTGCTGCTGAACCTGAAGGGCATCGTCTTCAAGCTGCACAACCGTGACGAGGTCTTCCTCACGCTGCGCAAGGAAGGCGCCGGTCCGGTCACGGCGGCTGACATCGATTGCCCGCATGATGTCGAGGTGATCAATCCCGAGCATGCGATCGCGAGCCTCACGCAGGGTGGTCGGATCGACATGCAGATCAAGGTCGAGCGGGGCCGTGGCTACGTGCCGGGCACCATGCGCAACCTTGGTGAGACCAAGTCGATCGGGCGCATCGTGCTCGACGCCTCGTTCTCGCCGGTGCGTCGGGTGAGCTATCTGGTGGAGAGCGCCCGCGTCGAGCAGCGCACCGACCTCGACCGCCTGATCATCGATGTCGAGACCAATGGCGTGATCGCCCCCGAAGAGGCGGTTCGTCAGTCGGCGCGCATTCTCGTCGAGCAGCTCTCGGTGTTCGCAGCGCTCGAGGGTGGCGCCGAGCCGATGACCGAGATGGGCTCGTCGCGTGCGCCGCAGATCGATCCCATCCTGATGCGCCCGGTCGATGACCTGGAGCTCACGGTGCGTTCGGCCAACTGCCTGAAGGCCGAGAACATCTACTACATCGGTGACCTGATCCAGCGCACCGAGAACGAGCTGCTCAAGACCCCGAACCTGGGCCGCAAGTCGCTCAACGAGATCAAGGAAGTGCTCGCCTCACGCGGCCTGACCCTGGGCATGAAGCTCGAGAACTGGCCCCCGGCCGGTCTCGAGCGGCCCTGAGTCGTTTCGCGCTGCCTGCACCTCACGAGGACTGAACCATGCGTCACCGCCACGGACTCCGTAAACTCAATCGCACCAGCAGCCACCGCGAGGCCATGCTTCGCAACATGTGCAATTCGCTGCTGCGCCACGAGGTCATCAAGACCACCCTGCCCAAGGCCAAGGAGCTGCGCCGGGTGGTCGAGCCCCTCATCACCCTCGGCAAGAAGCCGTCGCTGGCCAACCGGCGTCTGGCTTTCGACCGTCTGCGCGATCGCGAGATGGTGGTCAAGATCTTCAATGATCTCGGCCCGCGCTACGCCAACCGCAACGGCGGCTATCTGCGCATTCTGAAGTACGGCTTTCGTGTCGGCGACAACGCGCCCATGGCCTACATCGAGCTGATGGACCGGCCCGAGCAGGCCCCGGCCGAGCAGCCGGCGGCGCAGGCCTGAGCAGCGCTGAATCCGCCGGCCGCCCCGGGCGGTCGGCCGACCACGGGCGTCCGGGCGTGTCAGCGCGCGCGGACGCCCGTGTCGTTTGCGGCGCCGGGTCGGATGCGCACGCGGTCATCCGGGTCGACGGGCTGGTCAAGACCTTCGGCAGTCACCGTGCGGTCAACGGCCTGGGGTTCGAAGTGCGCCCCGGAGAGTGCTTCGGGCTGCTCGGCCCCAACGGGGCCGGCAAGAGCACGACATTGCGGCTGCTGATCGGGCTGGCCCGCGCAGACGCCGGACGTATCGATCTGCTCGGGCTTTCCATTCCCGAGCGCGCTCGCGAGGCGCGCGCCCTGATCGGCGTCGTGCCGCAGGCCGATGCGCTCGACCCCGATTTCACCGTCGCCGAGAATCTGATGGTCTTCGGCCGTTACTTCGGATTGCCCAGGGCGCTGATCGCCTCACGCATTCCCGATCTCCTCGACTTCGCCGGGTTGGCCGGCAAGCGCGATGCGCGCATCGGGGAACTCTCCGGTGGCATGAAGCGTCGCCTTACGCTGGCCCGCGCCCTGGTCAACGACCCGCAACTGCTGTTCCTGGATGAACCCACCACCGGGCTCGATCCGCAGGCGCGGCATCTCATCTGGGACCGCCTCAAGCAGCTGCTGCGCCGGGGCAAGACGATCCTGCTCACCACCCATTTCATGGAGGAGGCCCAGCGGTTGTGCGATCGGCTGGCCATCGTCGACCACGGACGCCTGATCGCGCAGGCGGCGCCTGAAGCGCTGATCGCCGAGCAGATCGAGCCGGAGGTGATCGAGATCGTGGCCGAGGATGCGACCCGCTGGGCAGCCCTTGCGCAGGCCACGGCAGGCTGCGCCCGCGTGGAATCGGTGGGCGAGACGGTATTCGCCTACTGCACCGACCCGCGCCCGCTTTCCTCCGCGCTCGCCGCGCATGGCGGCTTGCGCTGGATGCTGCGCCCCGCCAGCCTGGAGGATGTGTTCCTGAAGCTCACCGGCCGCGATCTGCGCGACTGATTCGCAGCTGCGACATGACCGTCCCAACCAGCCCTCCCGCCTTGACCGCGTCCCCGACAGGCCGCGCGCCGTCGCTGCTGCGGCTGCCACGGCCGAGCCTGCGTTTCCTGCCGATCTACCGCCGCAACCTGCTGGTCTGGCGCAAGCTTGCCGTGGCCTCCGTGCTGGGCAACATCGCCGACCCGCTGATCACGCTGGTGGCCTTCGGCTACGGGCTTGGCCGCCTCCTCAACGAAGTCGAGGGCGTGCCCTACATCGTGTTCCTCGCGGCGGGTTCGGCCTGCATGAGCACCGCGATGGCGGCGAGCTTCGAATCGCTTTACTCGGCCTACTCGCGCATGCAGGTGCAGCAGACCTGGGCCTCGATCATGAATGCGCCTGTCGACCTCGACGACGTGCTCATCGCCGAGTGGCTTTGGGCAGCCACCAAGGGCCTGTTCTCGGGCCTGGCCATCACCGCGGTGATCCTTGCGCTGGGCCTCTCGCGCGAGCCCACCCTGCTCGCATTGCCGCTGGTGGTGATGCTCACCGGCCTGGCCTTCTCGGGCATCGGCCTGTGCTTCAACGCGCTGGCCCGGGGCTATGACTTCTTCACCTACTACTTCACCCTGGTGATCACGCCGATGGTCTTCCTGTCGGGGGTCTACTATCCGCGCGACACCCTGCCGGAATGGCTCGCGGCGATCGCCTCGGCGCTGCCGCTGGCGGCGGCAGTGGATCTGGCCCGGCCGCTGGTGCTGGGTCAATGGCCGGCGCAGGCGGCCTGGCGGATCAGCCTGCTGCTCGGCTTTGCGCTGGTGTCATTCGGCATTGCGCTGGTGCTCACCCGTCGACGCTTTCGGGTGTGAGCGGCGCGCCAGTCGCTCGGGTGAACTGAGGAAGCGGCGGGCCCGGAAATAGCCCAGCATGCCGGCGGCGATCAGCGCCATGGCCGCCATCGCCCACCAGAACCCGGCCGGCGACCGCGTACCCGGGATCACCTCGAAGTTCATGCCGAAGACCCCGGTGATCAGGGTGAGCGGCATGAACACCGCCGTGAGCGTGGTCAGGGTGCGCATGATCTCGTTGGTGCGATGCGCGGTCGACGAGAAGTGCAGCTGCACCGCCGTCTCCAGCGAGGCCTCCAGGCGGCGGGTGTGGTTGAGGACCCGGTTCACATGCTCGATCAGGTCGCCGGTGCGCACCCGGAGCGGATCGGTGATGCCCACGAAGCCCGGTGGATGGGCCATGCCCGGACGGCCGGGATCGGCCCTGGCCTGATCGAGCCGCTCGTCGCGCCACTCCTGGATGGCGTCGAGCTGCTCCTCGCAGAGATGCTCGAGCTTGCGCAGCTCGCCGCGGGCCTCGAGCAGCGCGAGCCAGTCCTGGAAGGGGCGCCTCGGATCGAGCAGCAGACGCTGCCAGCGGTCGAGCTGCGCGGTGAGCGGCTGGCGCAGTTCCAGGTAGCGGTCGACCATGCCGTTGAGCAGCCGCAGCATCAGCTCCTCGGGGGATTCCGGCAGGCGCTGCCGGGGACCGCGCTCGGCGAGCAGTCTTTCGCGCAGGGCCGGCACGGTGCGGCTGTCTGGCGCGTGCAGGGTGACCAGGCAACCCGGGAACAGGAAGAACACCGTGGGCCGGGTGCGGATGCGCAGCATGGCGGCACCCTCATCCGGAGGGGCCGCGGAGGCCAGCCCGCGAAAGATGATCATCTCGTAGTCACGGGTGGCCACGAAGTGTGAGGGATGCTGGCGGTTGCCGGCGTCGACCAGGTGATCCTCGAACACCGCCACCCCCGTGAGCGCCGACACTGGCGCCGGCCACAGGCCTGCCTCGTCGTGCTCGCAGTCCACCCACAGCCAGCCCGTGCCAGCCTCGTGCCGCGCAATGCCGGGCAGCGCCCGGACCTCTCCGGGCGCGAACTGCAGCACCTTCATGGACGCGCCGCGACCGCCGCCGCTCAGCGCTCGGCCAGCCAGCCGGCGGCGTCGAGCGCGTAGTAGGTGAGGATGCCGTCGGCGCCGGCGCGGCGCATCGCGAGCAGTGACTCGAGCGCCACCGTGCGTTCGTCGAGCCAGCCGTTGGCGCTGGCGGCCTTGATCATCGCGTACTCGCCGCTGACCTGGTACACGAAGGTGGGCATCGAGAAGGCATCCTTCACGCGCCGCACGATGTCCAGATAGGGCAGGCCGGGCTTGACCATGACCATGTCGGCGCCTTCCTGGATGTCGAGGGCCACCTCGCGCAGTGCCTCGTCGGTGTTGGCCGGATCCATCTGGTAGGTCTTCTTGTTGCTCTTGCCGAGGTTGCTGGCCGAGCCCACCGCATCGCGGAACGGGCCGTAGAAGCCCGAGGCGTACTTGGCGCTGTAGGCCATGATCCGGGTGTGGATCAGGCGCGCGTCCTCGAGGGCATGGCGCAGGGCGCCCACCCGGCCGTCCATCATGTCCGAGGGCGCCACGATGTCGATGCCCGCCTGCGCCTGGGCCACCGCCTGGCGAACCAGGATGGCGGTGGTCTCGTCGTTCAGCACATAGCCGGTGTCGTCGAGCACGCCATCCTGGCCGTGGCTGGTGAAGGGATCGAGCGCCACATCGGCCAGCAGGCCGAGTTCCGGGAAGCGTTTCTTGAGTTCGCGGGCGGCGCGGGGAATCAGCCCGTCGGGGTCAGTGGCCACGATGCCGTCGGGCGTCTTGATCGCGGGATCGATCACCGGAAAGAGCGCGAGCACCGGCACGCCGAGCTCGAGGCAGCGTTCGGCCACCGGGAAGAGCAGGTCGATGCTGTGACGCTCCACGCCGGGCATCGAGCCCACCGGATGCCGCTTGCCGCTGCCTTCGTGCACGAACACCGGATAGATGAAGTGGTCGGCCGCGAGCGAGGTCTCGCGCATCATGCGGCGGGAGAAGTCGTCGCGACGCATCCGGCGCGGCCGGATGGCGGGAAACTGGTGTTCGAGGGACGGTCTGGCGGCGGTCACGGCGGTCGCTCCTTGGCGCGGGATGGGGGGGCTGCGGCCCGATCGCCGCAGTTATACCCGAAACCCGACTCAGACCAGGGGTCTTGCGCCAGCTTCTGGTGCGCCCTGTGCGGCGGTGTCGGGTGCGAGCCAGGCCTCGATCCGTGCGCGGGTCTCGTCGAGGCCGAGCCTGGCGTTGGCCGAGAAGACGATCACCTCGATGCCGCGGCCCGGGAAGGCGGCAGCGAGCGCCGCGCTCACCGAGCGGCGGACCTTCTGCCGCTGCTCATGGCCGAACTTGTCGCTCTTGGTGAGCAGCACCAGCAGTCCGACCGCCGGATCGATCCAGTCGAGCATGGCGGCATCGGCGGGCGTGAGTTCGCGCCGGATGTCGAGCATGACCACCACGCCCTTGAGCGAGCGCCGGTTGCGCAGATACGGGCCGGCCAGCGAATCCCAGCCGGACTTCACGCCCAGCGGCACCTTGGCATAGCCGTAGCCCGGGGTGTCGACCAGGAACGCCGACACCGTGTCGGCGGCGCCGAGCGTGAAGAAGTTCAGCGCCTGCGTGCGACCGGGGGTACGACTGGCGAAGGCGAGCCGGCGCCGTTCGCACAGGGTGTTGATTGCCGTGGACTTGCCGGAATTGGATCGACCCACGAAGGCCACCTCGGGGGGGCCTTCGGCGGGCATCTGCCGGGGCAGGGCGACGGTGGTGGCGAATCGGGCGGTGCTCAGGAGGCGCATGAGGCGTCGGATGACCTCCGACCTTTGGCTTGCGGTAGAATCGAGAGTTTACGTGACTCGCCTATCCCACCCTCTGCTCGTGAGCGTCGCATGATGTTCCTTTCCTCCTGTGGTCGGCCCGAGATCCGGTCCGGCAGTGGCCTGGGCCGTGCAGGCCTGCATGTGGCGCGCCTGATGGCCGGGCTTGCCGTCGGCCTGATCGTCCTGACGGGCAGCGCCCACGCACAAGCCCAGGCGCCGGCCAAGGTCGATCCTGCCAAGGGTCAGCAGAAAGCGGCCGAGGTCTGCGCCGCCTGCCACGGTGCGGACGGCAACAGCGCCAGTCCGGCCAACCCCAAGCTGGCCGCCCAGCACGCTGACTACCTGACCAAGCAGTTGCGCAACTTCAAGGTTCAGCCGGGCGCCAAGGAAGCGGAGCGGGCCAATGCCGTGATGGCCGGGTTCGCGGCCACGCTTTCCGATGAGGACATGCGCAACCTCTCGGCCTGGTTCGCCTCGCAGAAGCTCAAGCCTGCGGCCGCCCGCAACAAGGACACCGTCGAGCTCGGTCAGAAGATCTACCGGGGCGGCATTGCCGCCAAGTCGGTGGCGGCCTGCGCCGGCTGCCACAGTCCGAACGGCGCCGGCATTCCGGCCCAGTATCCGCGCCTGGGCGGCCAGTTCGCCGAGTACACCGAGGCCCAGCTGGTTGCCTTCCGTCAGGGCGCGCGCAAGAACAGCGCCCAGATGTCCGCGATCGCCGCGCGGCTCTCCGACGCCGAAATCAAGGCGGTCTCCGACTACATCGCCGGCCTGCGCTGATCGGGCCTTTCGTCCGGCCGCGCCCCTGGGGGCGGCCGGTGGGCGTTCAGCGGGTTTCGGGCGCCGATGCTGGCGACGCAGCCGGTGCGCCCGCGGCGGCAGGTGCCCGAGGCTTTCCCGCCTTGCCGGCGGATGGCGGTTCCGGCGGCTTGGGCAGCACCAGCGGGCCGCGCTGGCCGCAGGCACCGAGCAGGCATGCCGCAAGCGCGCCTGCGCCCAGCATGGCTGCCACGCGGCCGGATTTCATGAGGGCACTCTAGCATGACCGAACCCGAGTTCCAGGCCGAGTGCGATCGCCTGCTCACCGCCATCGAGGACGCGCTCGATGCCTGCGGCGCCGATGTCCAGAGCGGTCGCAGCGGCCCTGTCCTGGAGATCGAGTTCGAGGATGACTCGCGCCTGATCGTGAACGGCAACGCGCCGGTTCGCGAGATGTGGGTGGCGGCCCGCTCCGGCGGCTTCCACTTCCGCCATGACGGCGCGGTCTGGCGCGACACACGCAGCGGCGATGAGCTTTTCGCCAGCCTGTCGCGACTGGTCAGCGCCCAGTCTGGGCAGCCGGTTCGGCTGAGCGACCCGGGCTGACCGGCGCGGGCTTGCCCGCCGGCGCCGTCTCGGCGTAGTAGAACTCGCCGTTGACTTCCACGATGCCTTCCGGCGGGGTGGGCGTCTGGTCGGGCACCCCGGCGAGCGCCTTGCCCATGTAGGTCATCCAGATCGGCAGCGCGAGGCCGCCGCCGGTCTCGCGGTCGCCGAGCTTGCGCGGCTGGTCATGGCCCACCCAGGTGACGGCCACCACCGCGGGCGAGTAGCCCGCGAACCACGCGTCATGGGAGTCGTTGGTGGTGCCGGTCTTGCCGGCCAGATCGGAGCGGTTCAGCGACAGCGCGCGTCGGGCCGTGCCATTGCGCACCACGCCGCGCAGCATGCTGTCCATGATGAAGGCATTGCGGGCATCGATCGCCCGCGTGTTCTCGTCGCCGGCCTTCACCGGGCTGGACTGGGCCAGCACCCGGCCCGAGGCATCGGTGATCCGGGTGATCAGGTAGGGCTCGATGCGGTAGCCGCCGTTGGCGAACACCGAATAGGCTCCGACCATCTGCCAGGGGGTCACCGAGCCGGCGCCCAGGGCCATGGTCAGATAGGCCGGGTGCTTGTCTTCGTCGAATCCGAAACGGGCGATGTAGTCCTGCGCGTAGCGCGGGCCGATCGCCTGCAGGATGCGGATCGAGACCATGTTCTTGGACTGTGCCAGCGCCTGCCGCATGCGCATCGGCCCCTCGAACTTGCCGTCGTAGTTCTTGGGCTCCCAGACCTGCCCGCCGGTGAGCGCGGGGTTCACGGTGAAGGGCGCATCATCGATCACCGATGACGGCGTGAAGCCCTTCTCGAGCGACGCCGAATAGATGAAGGGCTTGAAGCTCGAGCCGGGCTGACGCCAGGCCTGGGTGACCCGGTTGAACTTGTTGCGGCTGAAATCGAAGCCGCCCACCAGAGCGCGTACCGCGCCGTCTTCGGGGCTGCAGGCGACCAGTGCCGCCTGCACCTCGGGCAGCTGCGTGATCTCCCAGTCGGACTTCAGCGCCGCGATCCGGATCACCGCGCCGCGCCGCAGCCGGCGTGCCACCGGTGCGCGTTCGGAGAGTGCGGACGCCGCGAACTTCAGGCCGTCGCCGCCGATGGTGATCACGGTGCCGCGGCCACGCGACACCCGCACCGCCCGCGCATCGGCCTCGAGCACGACCGCGGTCCGGAACTCCTCGACATCGGGGGTTTCGTCGAGGGCGGTCTCGATCAGCGCATCGACGCCGCTCGGACCGGCGGGCAGGTCGATGTAGCGTTCAGGGCCACGGTAGCCGTAGCGGCGGTCATAGTCGATGACGCCCTGGCGGACCGCGGCCGTGGCCACCCGCTGCTCGGCGGCACGGATGGTGGTGTGCACGCTGATGCCGGCGGTGTAGATGTCGTCCTTGAAGAGGTCGTAGGCCAGCAGCCGGGCGAGTTCGGCGGCGTAGGGCGCCTGCTGGGCGAGCTCGCCCGCCGGCGAGGCGTAGCGCAGGGTCTGCTTCAGCGCCGCCTGATACTCGTCCTCGGTCAGCGAACCGATCTCGTGCATGCGCGCGAGGATGTAGTGCTGGCGCTCGGTGGCGCGTTTGGGATTGACCAGCGGGTTGTAGAGCGAGGGCGCCTTGGGCAGGCCCGCGAGCATCGCGGCCTCGGCGGGTGTGAGCTGATCGAGGGTCTTGCCGAAGTAGATGCGCGCCGCCGCGGCGAATCCGTAGGCCCGCTTGCCCAGGAAGATCTGGTTCATGTAGACCTCGAGGATCTGCTCCTTGGTCAGGCTCTCCTCGATGCGAAGGGCCAGCATGGCCTCGTAGATCTTGCGGGTGTAGGTCTTCTCGCTCGACAGATAGAAATTGCGCGCGACCTGCTGGGTGATGGTGCTTGCCCCCTGGTCGCGGCCGCCCGAGAACAGGTTCGACAACGCAGCCCGCGCGATGCCCTTGAAATCGATGCCGCCGTGCTCGAAGAAACGGGAGTCCTCGGCGGCAAGCACCGCGTTCTTCATCAGCGCGGGCACCTGACCGATGCGCACCACGCTGCGCCGCTCGTCACCGTATTCGCCGAGCAGCTCGCCCTCCGCCGAGTAGATGCGCAGCGGCACCTTCGGCCGGTAGTCGGTGAGCTCGTCGAGCGCGGGCAGCCGATCGCTGGCGAGCATCACCATCAGCGCCAGCGCGAGTGCGCCGGCGAGCGCGAGCGCCACCGGCACGCCCAGCAGCAGCAGGATCGCGCGTGCCCAGGGCGATGCGGACTTGCGCGAGGACGGGGATGCGTCGGAGATGGCGGGGCCTTCAGGTGGGTTGCGATGCTGCGGAAAGCATCTTCAGGCGCGCTGATTATACGGGCCGGGTCCGGGTCGGGACCGGCCGCGGTGCGCCTGTCCGCGACGACCGGCGGCGCCGTCGATGCGCCGGGATCGACCGTCCATGGGGGCCGAAAACGAGGAATAAGTCACAGGTCGCCGGATGGTCGGCTGCGTACGACGGAAGGGCGACGGGGCGCGTGGTGGCTCGCGCAAAAGCCACTAGAGTGTCCAGACCCGGAATCGGCCTTGAGCCAGCGTCTCATGTTCATGACGCAACTGCTTTTGCCGGAAGGGTTTTCCCCGGGTCAGCACAGAGGACAAATTGGGTCTGAAGCTTCCAGCACTGTTCACCCGCTCGTCGCCGGGCCTGCTCGGCATCGACATCAGTTCGTCCGGCATCAAGGCGGTCGAACTGGTGCCGGGCAGCAAGGCCGCGATCCGCCTGCAGCGTTATGTGATCGAGCCGCTGGACGAGGGCGCGATCGCCGACGGCAACATCGAAAACCCCGACATGGTGGCCGAGGCGCTGGCGCGCGCGATCCGTCGCATGAACACCCGGACCCGCGATGTCGCCCTGGCCATGCCGGCCTCGGCAGTGATCACCAAGCGGATCAGCCTCCCCGCGGGCCTGAGCGATGAAGAGTATGAGTTCCAGGTCGAGTCGGAAGCCAGCCAGTACGTGCCCTTCGCCATCGAGGAGGTGAGCCTCGACTTTCAGGTGGTCGGTCCTTCGCCGAACGATCCCTCCGAGGTCGATGTGATGCTGGCGGCCTCGCGCCGCGAGAAGGTCGAGGACCGCGTGGCGGTGGCCGAGATGTGCGGCCTGCGCCCGACGATCGTCGATGTCGACTCGCTTGCCGCCAGGGCTGCGCTCGACCATGTCACCGCGTTCATGCCCGGTGCCGGGCAGGGCATGGTCCTGGCGGTCTTCGACATCGGCCAGATGGTCACCCGTGTTTCCATGGTCTTCAACGGCGAGACCGTGTTCGAGCGCGAGCAGGCCTTCGGCGGCCAGCAGCTCACCCTGGACCTCATGCGCCTGTACGGCCTGAGCCAGGAGGAGGCCGAGCTCAAGAAGAAAACCGGCGAACTGCCGGACAACTATCAGGCCGACGTGCTCGCGCCGTTCCTGGAGCAGGGCGCGAGCGACCTTGCGCGTGCCCTGCAGTTCTTCTACACATCCACCCCGTACACCCGGGTGGACCGCATCTTCCTGGCTGGCGGCGCCTGCGTGGTTCCCGGCCTGTCGGAGGCGATCGCCGAGCGGGCACAGGCGCCGGCCGAGATCCTCACGCCCTTTCAGGGCATGGAGATCGCCGAGTCGATCCGCGAGCGGCAGCTGCGCTTCGATGCGCCGGCCCTCGTCACCGCCTGCGGGCTTGCGCTGCGGAGGTTCAGCGAGTGATCCGCATCAACCTGCTGCCGCACCGGGAACGCCTGCGCGAGAAGCGCAAGAAGGAGTTCGTCACCCTGGCCCTTCTGGTGGCGCTGCTTGGCCTGGTGAGCGCTGCCGCGGTTTCGGTGGCCATCGCCGCCCTCGAGGAGGGACAGCGGGCGCGCAATGTGTTCATCGAGAATGCCAACCGGAAACTCGAGGCCGAGATCAAGGAGATCGGCCAGCTGCGCCAGGAGATCGAGGCGCTGACCGCACGCCAGAACGCGGTGGAGAGCCTGGAGCGCGATCGCACCATTCCGGTCCACCTCTTTGACGAGCTGGTCCGGCGGGTGCCCAATGGCATGACCCTGCGCACGATGAAGCAGGATGGTTCGCGTCTGTTCCTCACGGGTCTGGCGCAGTCCAACGCCCAGGTGTCGGCGCTCTACAAGACCCTGGCCAACGACACGGTGTGGCTCGAGCGGCCGGAGCTCATCGAGATCAGGGCCGGTCAACCGGTGCCCGGCCAGATGCCCGGCCGCGAAGCCCGGCTGGTGTTCGAGTTCTCGATGATCGCCGGCATCCGTTCCCGCACCGATGTCGAGCGGGCCGAGAAGAAGGCCGCCGCCGACGCGGCGACCAAGGCGGCGGCTGGCGCCGTGCCGCCCGCCGGCGCGCCGCCCGCGCCAAAGAAGTGACGCCGCCATGCCCAGTCTGAAGATGCCATCGATCGACCTCGCCGCGGTCGGCCGCCAGTTCGAGGGCCTGCAGGGCCGCCATCCCGGCCTGTGGCCGCCGCTGCCGCGGGCGATCCTGCTTGCCGCCGTGTTCCTCGTCGTGCAGGTGCTGGCCGCGATCCTGTTCTGGAGCACCCAGATTGCCGATCTGAAATCCGGTGAGGAGCGTGAAGTCGTCCTGAAGCAGCAGTACGCCGAGAAGCTGTCCAGTGCGATCAACCTGGATGTGCTGCGCGGCCAGAAGCGGCAGGTGGCGCTGTACGTGGCCCAGCTCGAGAAGCAGCTGCCCAACCGCGCCGAGATGGACGCGCTGCTGTCCGACATCACGCAGGCCGGGCATGCCCGTGGACTGGAGCTGGTGCTGTTCAAGCCGGGCCAGCCTGCGGCGCGCGAGTTCTATGCCGAGCTGCCGATCGGCATCCGCATGACGGGCGGCTATCACGAGCTGGCGGGCTTTGCGAGCGACATTGCGAACCTGGCGCGGATCGTCACCCTCAACAACATCAGCGTGACCGCCAGCGAGCGGAACACCACGCTCACCATGGATGCCGTGGTCAAGACCTACCGCTACCTCGATCCCGACGAGGTCAGCAGCACGCAGCGCGCCAAGGCCAAGGCAGGGGGTGGCAAATGATCCGCGGGCGTGCCGGGCTCGTCCTGCTGCTTGCCGGTCTGCTGGCTGGCTGTGCCGATGACCAGGCGGAACTGACCGCCTGGATGGCCGAGAAGCGCGAACAGACGGCCAAGCTCAAGCAAAAGCTCGATCCGCCGAAAAAACCGGTGGCGTTCCGCTACGAGGCGAATGATCTGGTCGAGCCCTTCGCGATGGCCAGGATCGCCGTGTCGGCGGAGCCGATCGCAACCCGCGGCGGCGGCACTGGTCCGCGACCGGATCAGAACCGTCGCCGCGAGGCGCTGGAGAGCTTCCCGCTGGACACCATCCGGCTGGTGGGACATCTGACCAGCGGCGGCCAGCAGTTCGCGCTGCTGCAGGTGGGCAAGACAGTCCACCAGGTGAAGGTGGGAAATCATGTCGGCACCAATTTCGGGAAGGTGGTGAAGATCACCGAGACCGAGGTGCTGGTCCGCGAATGGGTGCAGGACGGTTCCGGCGACTGGTCCGAGAGGGACAACTCGCTGCGGCTCCAGGGGGTCAGGTGATGATCAGATCGAAGACAGTGCTTTCGCGATGGCGCACGGCGACGGCATGCTGCCTCTGGCTGGCGGCCTCGGCCCATGCCCAGGCTCCCGCCCAGCCGGCGGCATCGGCGCCTGCCGCGACCCAGGCGCCCGCCCAGATCCAGGTGCAGGTGCAGGTGAATGCACCGGCGCCGGCCCAGGTTCAGGTTCAGACGCCGGGTGGCGCCGAGGCCCAGGCCGCGACGCCTCCCCCCGCCCCGGCCCGGGTCCAGCCCAACGCCGTGGAGGCGGTGACGGCTCTGGTGCAGGGCTCCGGCACCCTCTTGCGGATCCGGCTGAAGAATCCGCCGGCCGCCATGCCGGGTGGCTTCTCGATCAACACGCCGCCGCGGATCGCCCTGGATTTTCCTGATACCGAGAACAAGGCGGGCCAGTCGAGCCTGGAGCTCGCTCAGGGCGATGTGCGCAGCGTCGCGCTGGTTCAGGCCGGCGGTCGCATGCGCGTGGTGCTCAACCTCAAGCGGCCGATGGCCTACACCACCACCATCGAGGGCAGCACCGTGCTGGTCGCGCTCGCGCCGGCGGCGGCCGAACCCGCCGCCGAGAGCGCCACCCGCTTCAGCCCCTTGCCCGCGGTCGGCGCCGCCGCCGTCACGCCGGCGGGTGCGCGGCATGCGCTGCGCGACATCGACTTCCGGCGTGGCAAGGCCGGCGAGGGCCGGGTGGTGGTCGACCTGTCCAGCGCCGGAGTCGGCGTGGACATCCGGCAGCAGGGCCAGACGCTGGTCGTGGACTTCCTCAACAGCCGGCTGCCGGAGAACCTGCGCCGTGTGCTCGATGTGAATGACTTCGGCACGCCGATCCGTTCGGTGCGCGCCTCCCAGCAGGGCGAAAACGCCCGGCTGGTGATCGAGCCGCAGGGTCTGTGGGAACACAACGCCTACCAGAGCGACAGCCAGTTCGTGGTCGAGGTCAGGCCGGTGCGCGAGGACCCGACCCGGGTGGGCGGTCCGCAGGGCTACCGCGGCGAGCGCCTGTCGCTGAACTTCCAGAATGTCGATGTGCGTGCGCTGCTTCAGGTGATCGCCGACTTCACCAACCTGAACATCGTCACCAGCGACTCGGTGACCGGCAATGTCACCCTGCGGCTGAAGGATGTGCCCTGGGATCAGGCGCTGGACATCGTGCTGCAGGCCAAGGGCCTGGACATGCGCAAGAGCGGCAATGTGGTCCTGATTGCGCCGCGCGAGGAACTCGCCGCCAAGGAAAAGCTCGAACTCGAGGCTCGTCAGCAGATCGCCGACATCGAGCCGGTGCGCACCGAGATCTTCCAGCTCAACTACCAGAAGGCCGAGAACCTCGCCAAGCTGCTCTCCGATCCGCGCCAGCCCGTGCTGTCCAAGCGCGGCAGCGCGGTGTTCGACGCGCGCACCAACAAGCTGTTCATCCAGGACACCGCGCAGCGGCTGGAGTCGGTACGCAAGCTGATCTCGCAGGTCGACATCTCGGTGCGCCAGGTGCTGATCGAGGCCCGGATCGTCGAGGCCGACGACAAGTTCTCGCGCAATCTCGGCGTCAAGCTCGGGCTCAACGACATCTCGTCCACCCGCTACCGCACTGTGAGCGTCACTGACCCGGTGACCGGCACGCCCACCGCCCTCAATGTGCCGACCTACGGTGCCGGCCAGAGCCTTGTCGGCGGCACTTTCGGCACCGTCTCGGGCAACCTGCGTGGCGTCAACGATCTGTCCTCCCAGGCGGGTTCCGACCTGTCGGGTCTGAATGCGGCCGGACTGGGGCGGCTGACTGCCCTCGAGAACACGAACTTCGTGAACCTGCCGGCCACGCCGATCTCGGGTTCGAGCCCGGCGAGCTTCGCGATCAGCCTGTTCGGCTCCAGCCTCACCCGGTTCCTGAACCTCGAGCTTTCGGCCCTGGAATCCGACCAGCGCGGCAAGATCATCTCGAGTCCGAGGGTGCTCACCGCCGACCAGAGCAAGGCCTCGATCGAGCAGGGTACCGAGCTGCCCTTCCAGCAGGCCACCGCCAGCGGCGCGACCGCGGTCTCCTTCCGCAAGGCCAGCCTTCGGCTGGAGGTCACCCCGCAGATCACGCCCGAGGGCAATGTCATCCTCGATGTGGCGGTCAACCGCGATCAGGTCGGCCAGCTCACCACCTCCGGCTTCGCGATCGACACCCGCGCGGTGCGCACGCAGGTGCTGGTGGAGAACGGCGGCACCGTCGTGATCGGCGGCATCTACGAGCAGATCGAGCGCAACCTCACCAGCAAGGTGCCGCTGCTGGGCGACCTGCCGGTGATCGGCAATGCCTTCAAGAACACACAGCGGCGCAACGATCGCACCGAACTGCTGGTCTTCCTCACCCCGAGGGTGGTGAACGATGTGGCCGCGGCGGCGCGCTGAAGCCCGCCTGCCATGACCACGCAAGTCATCCCGACCCGATTGATTCCGACCGAGAAACGACACATGACACCACCGATTGAATCCAGCCTGATGTCCCGGCTGATCGCGGCGATGCTGGCGCTGCTGCTGATGGTCTCGCTGGCCGCCTGCGGCGGCGGTGGCGGCTCCGGCGCGGGTGCGCAACCCTTCGGGTTCTCGGGCAGCAGCTCGTCCGGCTCAGACCCGGCAGCCGTGCAGGTCACCACCAGTGTGCCCTCCATCGGTTCGGACGGTCGTACCACCGCCTCCATCACCGCGATCGTCAAGGATGCCTCGAACCGGTCGATGGCCAACCAGGATGTGAAGTTCGCCACCACCGACACCGGCTCGGTGCTGCAGGTGGTCAACGCCCGCACCGACGCCAGCGGCACGGCCACGGCCACGCTGTCGATCTCCGATGCCGCCAATCGCACCATCACGGTCACCGCCACCACCGGGTCCCTGGTGAAGAGCGTGCCGGTGGCGGTGACGGGCACCCAGCTTTCGCTGAGCGGCCCGGCCACGCTGGTGGCCCAGGCGGCCAATGAATTCACCGTGAGCCTGCGCAACTCGGCCGGCACGGCCATTGCCGGCGCCGTGGTGGCGATCAAGTCGGCGGCCAGCAATGCGCTGTCGGCGGCCTCGGTCACCACCGACGCAGCCGGCCAGGCCCGGTTCACCGTGACCGGCACGGTCGGGGGCAGCGATACCCTCACCGCCAGCGCCGCAGCCCTGAACGCCAGTGCCACCCTGCCGGTGACCGTCTCGGGCACCCTGCTGTCCTTCCTCGATCCCGCGCCTTCGCAGGAGGTGCCGGTGTCGACGCTGCAGTCGGTCACGGTTCGGTATCTGGTCAACGGCGCACCGCAGGCCGGTCAGAGCGTGAGCTTCCTGGCCACGCGCGGCACGGTCACGCCGGCCACGGCCGCCACCGACGCCAATGGTCTGGCCACGACGACCATCACGGCCTCCACGGCGGGCATCTCGACCATCACCGCGGTTGCCGGCAGCCTCTCCAACCAGCAGCGGGTGGAGTTCGTCAGCCGCACGCCCGCCAAGATCACGCTCCAGGCCAGCCCCGCCAACATCGGCGTGAACCTCTCGAGCAGCGGCACCAGTTCCAGCCAGCTGATCGCGGTGGTGCGCGATGCCGCCGACAACCCGGTGAAGGGCTCGATCGTCAGCTTCGCGGCCCTGGCCGACCCGAGCAACGGCCGCATCGAACCTGCGGTGGCCACCACCGACAGCTCGGGCGTGGCCTCGGTGGCGTTCTTCCCGGGGGCCAATTCCACCGGCAACAACCAGATCGTGATCCGGGCCTCGCTGCCCGGCACCGCGATCAGCAGCCAGGCGACGCTGACCGCCTCCAAGCAGGAGCTGGTGGTGCGCATCGGCACCGGCAATCAGCTCGAGGCCACCGAGAGCACCAAGTACGCGATGCCCTGGACCGCGCTGGTCACCGACAGCGCCGGCAACCCGGTGGAGGGTGCGCTGGTCCAGGCCCAGCTGGTGGGCGTGAATTTCTTCAAGGGCCAGTACTTCTGGAATGGCACGGCCTGGCAGGCCAGCGGCGAGACCATCAGCAGCCCGCCCTTCCAGTGCGCAAGCGAAGACCTCAACGGCAACCTGCAGCTCGATCCGGGCGAAGACCTGAATGGCAACAACCTGCTCGACCCCGCCAATGTGGCCGTGACCCGGGTGCTGGCCACCGACAGCCGCACCGACAAGAGCGGCTTTGCCAACCTGCAGATCGAGTACCCGCGCGAGTACGCCAACTGGGCGACCGTGCGGCTGCGGGTGACCATCACCGCGATCGCCGGCACCGAGGTGTTCTCGCAGCGTCAGATCACCCTCCCGGTGCTGGCCTCGGACATCTCTGCGCAGACCGTCGCGCCGCCGGGATGGAAATCGCCCTTCGGCACCACCGCCAATTGCGCCAGCGCGAACTGATCGCCGCGCGCCCGTAGGCCGCAGGGGCGGCCAGGCCGGGGGCTGATAAGCTCTCGGCCCATGCAGCAAGAACACCGCGGCGAGGGCTCGCCGCCGCCACCGGAGTCCCCTGACCTGCCGCCAGGCGCCCCGCTGTGCCTGATCGGCATGATGGGCAGCGGCAAGTCCACGGTCGGCCGCCGGGTGGCAGGCCTGCTCGGCCGCCGGTTCGTCGATGCCGATCGCGAACTCGAGGCCCGCTGCGGCGTGCCGATCACCACCATCTTCGAACTCGAGGGCGAAGCCGGCTTCCGCCGCCGCGAGTCGCAGCTGCTCGAAGACCTCACCACCATGACCGGCATCGTGCTGGCCACCGGCGGGGGCGCGGTCACCGTGGCCGCCAACCGGGAGCTGCTGCGTCAGCGCTGCTTCACCATCTATCTGCACGCCGCGCCGGGTGAACTCTGGCAGCGGCTGCGCAACGACCGGGTGCGGCCACTGCTGCGCACAGCCGACCCGCGGGCGCGCATCGCCGAGCTGGTCGAGGCCCGCGATCCGCTCTACCGCGAGACCGCACACCGGGTGGTGCGCACCGGGCGCCACCCGGTGGAGCGCACCGCCCAGGACATCCTCGCGGCCCTGCCGCCACCGCTTGCCTGCGCCGATCCCCAGCCATGAGAACCATCGATGTCGCGCTCGCCGAGCGCAGCTATCCCATCCTGATCGGCCCCGGCCTGATCGACGGCGCCGAGGCGCTCACCCGTCTGGCGGGCGGCCGGCAGGTGGCCATCGTCACCGATGACCAGGTCGGTCCCCTGTATCGCAACCGCCTGCGCGCCGGGCTTGGCCAGGCCCCGGCCGCGGTGGTCGATGTGACGCTGCCCGCGGGCGAGGCGAACAAGACCTGGGACAGCCTGAACCGTGTGTTCGATGCCCTGCTGCGCGCCCGCTTCGATCGCGGCTGCCTGATCATCGCCCTGGGGGGTGGCGTGGTCGGCGACATGGCGGGATTCGCGGCCGCCGTGTACCAGCGCGGGGTGGATTTCGTCCAGGTGCCCACCACGCTGCTCGCGCAGGTCGATTCCTCGGTGGGCGGCAAGACCGCCATCAACCACCCCGAGGGCAAGAACATGATCGGCGCCTTCCACCAGCCGCGGCTGGTGCTCGCCGACACCGACACCCTGCGCACACTGCCGCCGCGCGAGCTCTCCGCCGGTCTGGCCGAGGTGATCAAGCACGGCGCCATCGCCGATCCCGCCTATCTGGACGCCATCGAGCGCGACATGGCGGCGCTGCGCGCCTGCGAGCCGCAGGCCATGGCGCGGGCGATCGCCCGAAGCTGCGAGATCAAGGCCGATGTGGTCGCGCGCGACGAGCGCGAGGGCGGGCTTCGCGCCATCCTCAACTTCGGTCACACCTTCGGGCATGCCATCGAGGCCGGCACCGGCTATGGCACCTGGCTGCATGGCGAGGCGGTGGGCGCGGGCATGGTCCAGGCCGCCGAGCTTTCCTGCCGACTGGGCCATCTCCCCCGCGAGCAGGTGGCGCGGCTCACCGCGGTCATCGCCGATGCCGGTCTGCCGGTGCGCGCGCCGGTCTGGCCCTACGAGCGCTGGATCGAGCTGATGAGCGTCGACAAGAAGGCCGAGCAGGGCGCACCGCGCTTCGTGGTGCTCGAGGCCATCGGCCGGGCGGCCCTGCGCAAGGTGCCCGAGTCGGCACTGCGTCAGACCCTGGCCGCCTGAGCCGGCGGTGCCCGAGGGCCTGTGGTGACCGGCGCACAGGCCCCCTGGGCAGCCGATCCCGCCGCCTCGCGCGGGCGCCGGCATCCCGAGCCGCCGGCCGCGCCGCGCAGCGAGTTCCAGCGCGACCGCGACCGCATCGTCCACTGCACCGCCTTCCGCCGGCTGGAATACAAGACCCAGGTCTTCGTCAACCACGAGGGCGACCTGTTCCGCACCCGCCTCACCCATTCCATCGAGGTCGCGCAGATCGCGCGCTCGATCGCGCGCCGGCTGCGGCTGGACGAGGACCTGATCGAGGCCATCTCGCTCGCCCACGACCTTGGCCACACCCCCTTCGGCCACGCCGGACAGGACGCGCTGGCCGCCAGCATGGCGCCGTGGGGCGGTTTCGAGCACAACCTGCAGTCGCTGCGCGTGGTCGACGAGCTCGAGCAGCGCTATGGCGAGTTCGACGGGCTGAACCTGTGCTTCGAGACCCGCGAGGGCATTCTCAAGCACTGCTCCGCGGCCAATGCCCGCGGTCTGGGCGAGATCGGCGAGCGCTTCCTCACCGGGCGCCAGCCCAGCCTGGAGGCGCAGGTGGCCAACCTCGCCGACGAGATCGCCTATGACCACCATGATGTCGATGATGGCCTGCGATCGGGTCTGCTCGGTGTGGCCGAACTCGATTCGGTGCCGATCTTCGCCGCGCATGCCGAGGCAGTGCGGGCCCGCTTTCCGGGGCTGGCCGAGCGCCGTCTCATCCACGAGGTGCTGCGCCGGATGATCGACGAGCGGATCAGCGACCTGCTCGCCGAGACCGGGCGGCGGATTGCGTCGGTGGCACCGGCCGACGCCGAGGCGGTGCGCCGCGCGCCGGCCCTGGCGGGCTTCTCGCCCGGCATGCTCTCGCGGGTGCGGCCGCTGAAGCGGCTGCTGCGCAACCGGCTCTACCGGCACGCCCAGGTGGTGGCCGTGATGGACGAGGCGCGCAAGGTGGTGAGCGGCCTGTTCGAGCGCTTCCTGGCCGATCCGGCCCTGCTGCCGGCCGAGCACCGGATCCGGAATGCGGCGATTGGCCCGCGGGCAGTGGCCGACTATATTGCCGGCATGACCGATCGCTTCGCGATCCGGGAGTTCCTGCGGCTGGCCGGTGACGGTCCGGCGGCGCAGGCCCTGCTGAACTCCCCGCTGGCCGCTGGCGCGCTCGCCGCGCGCCGTGAGCCCGCGGCCTGACCCGGGAGGCATCCCATGGTTCCCTCACGCGGCGTGGCGGCCCTGCTCAACCTGGGCCATGCCATCGACCACATGTTCCTGCTGATCTTCGCCACGGCGGTGACCACCATCGCCGCCGAGTTCGGCGTGCAGCGCTGGGAAGACCTCATGCCCTACAGCGCCGGGGCCTTCCTGCTCTTCGGGCTGGGCTCGCTGCCGGCCGGGCGCCTGGGCGATCTCTGGGGCCGGCGGGCCATGATGGTGCTGTTCTTCTTCGGCATGGGCGCCTCGGCGCTGCTGGTGGCCTGCACCCAGGGGCCCTGGTCGATGGCCGCGGCGCTCACCCTGCTCGGCGCGTTCTCCTCCATCTATCACCCGGTGGGCATTCCCATGCTGGTGCAGGGCGCCCGCAACCCGGGCATCACCATCGGTTTCAACGGCCTGGTCGGCAACCTCGGCATCGCGATCGCGGCCCTGGTCACCGGGCTGCTGGTCAAGCACTTCGGCTGGCGCATGGCCTTCGCGCTGCCCGGGCTGGCCTCGATCGCGGCCGGGGTGGCCTTTGCCGTGGTCGCCCCGCGCGAGACCGAGCCGCCGGCCCGGCGCACGGCCAAGGTGGTGTCGCTGCCGCGCGCGGTGATGCTGCGCATCGTGCTGATCATGACCATCACCGCGATCACCGGCAGCCTGCTCTTCAACTTCACCACCAACGGCAACGGCCAGCTGCTGCGCGAGCGCTTCGCCGGCATCATCGAAGACCCGGCCACGCTCGGCCTGCTGCTCGCCTCGGTGTATGCGGTGGCCTCGCTCGCCCAGATCGTGGTCGGCCGGCTCATCGACCGCTATCCGCTCAAGCGCATCTATGTCGGGGTGGTCATGCTGCAGGCGCCGCTGCTGCTGGCCGCGGCCAGTGCCCAGGGCTGGTGGCTGTTCATCCTGCAGGTGGCCATCATGGTGTCGATCTTCGGCGCCATCCCGTTCACCGACGCCATGGTCGTGCGCTATGTCGATGACCGCATGCGCTCGCGGGTGTCGGGCATCCGCATCGGCGTGTCCTTCGGGGTGAGCTCCCTCGCGGTCTGGGCGCTCGGGCCGATCGTCAAGGCCTCGGGTTTCCAGTGGCTGCTGCTCCTCATGGCCGCGATCGCGGTGGTCACGCTGGCCTGCGCCTCGTTGCTGCCCGATGCCAGTCAGACCGAGCCGCGGCCGGCCGCGCCCGACCCGGCCTGAACCCCGCAACCCTTCAGGAGACCCCGTCATGGCAATCTACGAGCAACGCACCTACCAGGTGGTGGTGGGCAAGATGGCTGAGGTCATCGAGCTCTACCGCACCGAGGGTTATCCGGCCATCGCCCGCCATCCCGACCGCCTGGTGGGCTACTTCACCGGCGACATCGGCGCCCTCAACGAACTCGTCCATCTCTGGAAGTTCCACGACGATGCCGACCGGCGCGCCTTCTGGGCCGGGCTGTTCGCCGACGAAGCCTTCATGGCCTTCGCCCGCAAGCTGCGCCCGCTGCTGCGCGAGCAGGACAACAAGCTGCTGATGCCCGCGCCCTGGGGGCCGCACCCCTGAGGGTCGCGCTGGCGCGGCCGGGGGGCGGTCGACGGCCTTTCCCGCGCCGCGCCGGGGGCGGCTGCCGCCTGCGGCGCCAGGCCGCACTGTCCTACCCTGGCACTCGGATTGCTTCAAAACCAGAGGACGCCCTTGTATAGTGCAAGGTTCGTCCGCGTTCGGTTCGCTGCACTGCCGCAATCGCCCCTTGTGCCGTGTTCCGGACGCCAGCGCAGGACAGCCCTGCGGGACGCCCCGACAGGACGACCCTGCACGGGTTCACCCAGCGACAGCGCGGAGCGCCGAGATGCACAGCCAGCACCTCCCCGACCCTCATCCGGTCGGCAGCCAGATTCCCACCGACGGCGAGCCGCTTGCCGGCGCTCCCGAGGCGCAGGGCCTCTACGACCCCGCCAACGAGCATGATGCCTGCGGCGTGGGCTTCGTGGCCCACATCAAGGGCAAGAAGAGCCATCGCATCATCGAGCAGGGTCTGCAGATCCTGTGCAACCTCGATCACCGCGGCGCGGTGGGTGCCGATCCGCTCATGGGCGACGGCGCGGGCATCCTCACCCAGATTCCCGACCAGTTCTTCCGCGAGGAGATGGCCGCGCAGGGCGTGACGCTGCCGCCCGCGGGCGAGTATGGCGTGGGCATCGTCTTCCTGCCCAAGGAGCATGCCTCGCGGCTGGCCTGCGAGCAGGAGCTCGAGCGGGCGGTGCGTGCCGAGCGCCAGGTGCTGCTGGGCTGGCGCGATGTGCCGATCGACCGCGACATGGCGATGTCGCCCACGGTCAAGGCCAAGGAGCCGGTGATCCGCCAGATCTTCATCGGCCGCGGCCCCGATGTCATGGTCACCGACGCCCTGGAACGCAAGCTCTATGTCATCCGCAAGATGGCCAGCCATGCCATCCAGGCGCTGAACCTGAAGTACGGCAAGGAGTACTTCGTGCCGTCGATGTCGGCGCGCACCATCGTCTACAAGGGCCTGCTGCTGTGCGGTCAGGTCGGCCAGTACTACCGCGATCTGCAGGATCCGCGCTTCGTGTCGGCGCTGGCACTGGTGCACCAGCGCTTCTCGACCAACACCTTTCCGGAGTGGCCGCTGGCCCACCCCTACCGGCTGATCGCGCACAACGGCGAGATCAACACCGTCAAGGGCAACTACAACTGGCTCCGGGCCCGCGAGGGCGTGATGCGCTCGCCGGTGCTGGCCGAAGACCTGCCCAAGCTCTATCCGATCGTCTACGCGGGGCAGTCTGACACCGCCACCTTCGACAACTGCCTCGAGCTGCTGGTGATGGCCGGTTACCCCATCGCCCACGCGATGATGATGATGATCCCGGAGGCCTGGGAGCAGCACGCCCTGATGGACGAGAAGCGGCGCGCGTTCTACGAGTTCCACGCCGCCATGATGGAGCCCTGGGACGGCCCGGCGGCCATCGCCTTCACCGACGGCCGCCAGATCGGCGCCACCCTGGACCGCAACGGCCTGCGCCCGGCGCGCTACTGCGTGACCGACGACGACATGGTGATCATGGCCTCCGAGTCGGGCGTGCTGCCCATTCCCGAGAGCCGGATTGTCAAGAAGTGGCGCCTGCAGCCCGGCAAGATGTTCCTGATCGATCTCGAGCAGGGCCGCATCATTGATGACGCCGAGCTCAAGCATCAGCTCGCCAACAGCAAGCCCTATCGCGAGTGGATCGAGGCCATCCGCATCAAGCTCGACGAGCTCGACGCGCAGCGCCGCGATGTGCAGGTCGACGAGGCCGCCAACCGGCCGCTCGCCTCCCTGCTCGATCGCCAGCAGGCCTTCGGCTACACCCAGGAGGACATCAAGTTCCTGATGACCCCGATGGCGCAGGCCGGCGAAGAGGCGGTGGGCTCGATGGGCAACGACTCGCCGCTGGCGGTGCTGTCCGACAAGAACAAGCCGCTCTACAACTACTTCAAGCAGCTGTTCGCGCAGGTGACCAATCCGCCGATCGACCCGATCCGCGAGCAGCTGGTGATGTCGCTGGTGTCGTTCATCGGTCCCAAGCCCAACCTGCTCGACCTGAACAACATCAACCCGCCGATGCGCCTGGAGGTCTCGCAGCCCATCCTCGATGCCGAGGACATGGCCAAGATCCGGCACATCGAGCATTACACCGACGACAAGTTCAAGGCCTTCGAGCTCGATGTCTGCTATCCGCTCGCCTGGGGTGCCGAAGGCATCGAGGCGCGGCTCGCCTCGCTAGCCGCGCAGGCCGAGGACGCGGTGCGTTCCGGCTACAACATCCTGATCGTCTCTGACCGCAAGGTGGCGCCCGGGAGCGTGGCCATCCCCGCGCTGCTGGCCATGAGCGCGGTGCACCAGCACCTGGTCGACAAGGGCCTGCGCACCAGCACCGGCCTGGTGGTCGAGACCGGCTCGGCGCGCGAGGTGCATCACTTCGCCCTGCTCGCCGGCTACGGCGCCGAGGCGATCCATCCCTACCTCGCGATCGAGACCCTGCGCAGTCTCAATGCCGGCGGTGGCGAGGCGGCCGCCGACAAGGCGGTCAAGAACTACATCAAGGCGGTGGGCAAGGGCCTGAACAAGGTCATGTCCAAGATGGGCATCTCCACCTACATGAGCTACTGCGGCGCGCAGATCTTCGAGGCGATCGGCCTGTCGCGTCGGCTCGTCGACCGCTACTTCACCGGCACCGCATCCAATGTCGAGGGCATCGGCGTGTTCGAGGTGGCCGAGGAGGCGATCCGCCTGCATCGCGCGGCCTTCAGCGACGACCCGGTGATGGCCGGCGCCCTGGATGCCGGCGGCGAGTACGCCTTCCGCATCCGCGGCGAAGCCCACATGTGGACGCCCGATGCGATCGCCAAGCTGCAGCACAGCACCCGCTCGGGCAGCTTCTCGACCTACCAGGAGTACGCCAAGCTGATCAACGACCAGAGCGCGCGGCACATGACGCTGCGCGGCCTGTTCGACCTGCGCACCGACGCCTGCACGCCGGTGCCGCTCGACGAGGTCGAGCCGGCGGCCGAGATCGTCAAGCGCTTCGCCACCGGCGCGATGTCGCTCGGCTCGATCTCCACCGAGGCGCACACCACGCTGGCGGTGGCCATGAACCGCATCGGCGGCAAGAGCAACACCGGCGAGGGCGGCGAGGACGCGATGCGTTACCGGGCCGAGCTGCGCGCCGGCCGCTCCACCATCGCCGATGGCGACACCGTGGGCAAGGTGATCGGCGCCTCGCGCATCGAGTCCGACATCGTGCTCAAGGCCGGTGACTCGCTGCGCTCGAAGATCAAGCAGGTGGCCTCGGGCCGCTTCGGCGTCACCGCCGAGTACCTGTCCAGCGCCGACCAGATCCAGATCAAGATGGCCCAGGGCGCCAAGCCCGGCGAGGGCGGCCAGCTGCCGGGCCACAAGGTGTCCGATTACATCGGCATGCTGCGCTACTCGGTGCCGGGTGTCGGCCTGATCTCGCCGCCGCCGCACCATGACATCTACTCCATCGAGGATCTCGCCCAGCTGATCCACGACCTCAAGAATGCCAATCACCGGGCCTCGATCTCGGTGAAGCTGGTGTCGGAGGTGGGCGTGGGCACCGTGGCCGCGGGCGTGGCCAAGGCCAAGGCCGACCATGTGGTCATCGCCGGCCACGATGGCGGCACCGGCGCCTCGCCGCTGTCGTCGATCAAGCATGCCGGCACGCCCTGGGAACTGGGCCTCGCCGAGACCCAGCAGACCCTGGTGCTCAACGGCCTGCGCGGCCGCATCGTGGTGCAGGCCGACGGCCAGATGAAGACCGGCCGTGATGTGCTGATCGGCGCGCTGCTCGGCGCCGACGAGTTCGGCTTCGCCACCGCGCCGCTGGTGGTCGAGGGCTGCATCATGATGCGCAAGTGCCACCTCAACACCTGCCCGGTGGGCGTGGCCACCCAGGATCCGGTGCTGCGCAAGCGCTTCCAGGGCAAGCCCGAGCATGTGGTCAACTACTTCTTCTTCGTCGCCGAGGAGGTGCGCACGCTGATGGCCAGTCTGGGCATCCGCCGCTTCCAGGACCTGATCGGCCGCGCCGACCTGCTCGACACCCGTCGCGGTGTGGCCCACTGGAAGGCGCGCGGGCTCGACTTCTCCCGGGTGTTCCAGCTGCCGCGGGTGCCGGCCGACACGCCGCGCCGCCAGGTGGCCACGCAGGATCACGGCCTCGATCATGCCCTCGATCGCAAGCTGATCGAACTGGCCCGCCCGGCGCTCGAGCGCGGCGAGAAGGTCTCGTTCATCCTGCCCATCCGCAACGTCAACCGCACCGCCGGGACCATGCTCTCGGGCGAGGTCGCGCTCAAGCACGGCCACGAGGGCCTGCCCGAGGACACCATCCACGTGCAGTTCAGCGGCACGGCGGGGCAAAGCTTCGGCGCCTTCCTCGCCCGCGGCATCACCCTCGATCTGGTGGGCGAGGGCAACGACTATGTCGGCAAGGGCCTGTCGGGCGGCCGCATCGTGGTGCGGCCCACCAATGACTTCCGCGGCCAGTCCGACCAGAACATCATCGTGGGCAACACCGTGATGTACGGCGCGATCGAGGGCGAGGCCTTCATCAGCGGCGTGGCCGGCGAGCGCTTCTGCGTGCGCAACTCCGGCGGCACCGCAGTGGTCGAGGGCACCGGTGATCACGGCTGCGAGTACATGACTGGCGGCACGGTGGTGGTGCTCGGCGAGACCGGGCGCAACTTCGCGGCCGGCATGTCGGGCGGCATCGCCTACGTGTACGACGCCGACCGGGCCTTCGAGAAGCGCTGCAACCTCGCCATGGTGGCGCTCGAGCCGGTGCTGTCCACGGCCGAGCAGCTGGTCAGCACCGATCCGGCCACCTGGCACCGCGGCGAGTGCGACGAGATCATCCTCAAGGGCCTGATCGAGCGGCACTTCACGCTCACCGGCAGCCGCAAGGCCCGCGAGATCCTCGACGACTGGGACGCCGCCCGCGGCCGCTTCGTCAAGGTCTTCCCGGCCGAGTACAAGCGCGCCCTTGGCGAGATGCACGCGGCCAGCCAGAAGGCGATGCAGCAGCAGGAGAAGGCGACCGCCTGAGTGGGTGGCGGGCCTGCGGGCCTGCCCTCGCCGCCGTCGCGCATTCCCACCACCCGCACCAGACACACAGGCACGAGCATGGGCAAGGTCACCGGATTCATCGAGTTCCAGCGGCTGCAGGAAGCCGCCGAAGACAGCGGCTCTCGCGTCAATCACTACCGCGAGTTCGTCATGCACCTGAGCGACCAGCAGGCGCAGCAGCAGGGCGCGCGCTGCATGGACTGCGGCATCCCGTTCTGCCAGAGCGGCTGCCCGGTCAACAACATCATCCCCGACTTCAACGACCTGGTCTTCAACAACCAGTGGCGCGCAGCGCTCGACACGCTGCATTCCACCAACAACTTCCCGGAGTTCACCGGCCGCATCTGCCCTGCGCCCTGCGAGGCGGCCTGCACCCTGAACATCAACAACGACGCGGTCGGCATCAAGTCGATCGAGCACGCGATCATCGACAAGGGCTGGGAGATGGGCTGGGTGTTGCCGCAGCCGCCGGCCACCCGCACCGGACGCAGCGTGGCGGTCGTCGGTTCGGGCCCGGCCGGCCTGTCCTGCGCCCAGCAGCTCGCCCGCGCCGGCCATTCGGTGACGGTGTTCGAGAAGAACGACCGCATCGGCGGCCTGCTGCGCTACGGCATCCCCGACTTCAAGATGGAGAAGTCGCACATCGACCGGCGCGTGGCGCAGATGCGTGCCGAGGGCGTGAGCTTCCGCACCGGGGTGCTGGTGGGCGATGGCTCTCTCGTGCCCGGGGTCACCGACGGGTCGGGCGAACGGATCTCCGCGGCCCAACTCCAGGCCGAATTCGATGCGGTGGTGCTCACCGGCGGCGCCGAGCTGCCGCGCGATCTGCCGGTGCCGGGCCGCGAGCTCGCCGGCGTGCACTTCGCGATGGAGTTCCTGCCGCAGCAGAACAAGGTGGTGGCCGGTGACACCGTGCCCGGCCAGATCATGGCCACCGGCAAGCATGTGGTGGTCATCGGCGGCGGCGACACCGGCTCCGACTGCGTGGGCACCAGCAACCGCCATGGCGCGGCCTCGGTGACCCAGTTCGAGCTCATGCCCCAGCCGCCCGAGTCCGAGAACAAGGCGCTCACCTGGCCCTACTGGCCGACCAAGATGCGTACCTCGTCCTCGCACGAGGAGGGCTGCGAACGCGACTGGTCGATCACCACCAAGGCCTTCAAGGGCGATGC